>NZ_BAAAZP010000171.1:0-1663 GCF_039536965.1 Nonomuraea antimicrobica
TGGCCACCAGCGGTGACCTCAACCCGGCCACCTGCGGCTACTTTTGCACGGCCACGGACAGGACAACGCCTGCACGCCGTTTCGGAAACCGATACTCGGTCACGCGCGTGTTTGAGGTTCGACCAGGACGACGTCGACCTGCCGCCCTCGCCCTGTAACGGCCGGCGGTGCGTCCTGCCCATTGGCCCTGTGGGCGTGCAGGGGAGTTCGGTCATTCGTGCAGCCGACTTTGGACGTCGACACTGCTGCAAGCTCCTGTCTCGCTATGACCGCATTCGGGACGCCCGTCAGCGCGCCTTCCGCGGCCCCGTTCCCTCCACCCGCGCTCCCGGCCGGCTACCGGCGTTCAAGGGCGAGTTGTCCGACGCGATTGTCCGGGCCTGGCGAGAAGACAACGGCCTTCCCGGGGCAAATCGGGAAGGCCGTTCTGTGTCTCCCTGAGCGCTCGTCCGGACCGACGAACTGACGCCTTGGGACGGCCGACCTGGGCCGACCTCGCCGCGAGGTCGAGACCGGCGGCTGTGGGTTCCATGATGCACTGTGAGTCAGTTGTCCAGCCTCACAACCGGACCAGACCGTCTGCAGCCGATGTTTCCCGGACCACTCCGATACCCGCTACACCGGGCTCGGTCGTGGCTCACACCCGGTTGACCTGGCCGCATCGTGGTGTCCAACCCGGCGCTCGGCGACAGGGTTGTCCGGCCGCCTCGCGTACGGGCGCGTACCCGGTCTACGCCGCATGCGGTAATGATGGGCCCAGCGACGTTCATGCTCGCCTCGGCCGACCGTCACCTGCACGCTCCAGGCGCCCCCCGACCACGCCGCCGCCCTCTGGGTCGGCACCTACACCTTGCAGGTCACCCGTGCGGACGGCACCAAGGTCGGGAACCCGCTGACCTTCAACGGCGACAGCTTCCACTACGACCAATACCCCGATGCCCCCGCCAGTGACGACCCCACCGCGACCATCACCACACGCAAGGCTGGCAGCGCCAGCCCGACCGGACGCTCTACCGCTCCTGCCAAGCGGTCTGTAAAGCACTCGTAGCAGCCCAGCAACCCGAACGGCGAATGCGGCGGAGGGCGAAGCACGGGACTGCCCGCTTCGCCCTCCGCCGCATGAGTTGTCAGCCCCCAGGCTGATGATCAATTTCAGACGGTTTGGGGTCAAAGGCGCCTTCTCGTCACCCGCCGCCTCGCAGGCGAGAACAGCCGGTCGGTCTGCTCGGCGTCGACCACGGCCGCCAGGCGTGCGCCGAATTGCACCTGCGCCGGTGCCCGCTCATGCTGTACGACCTTCTCCAGGATGTCGGCAGCCAGGCGCAGCAGCTCCGGCTCCGGGCAGGTGTCGGTGCGGTATCGCCGGATCTCGGACTGCACGGCGCGGGTGACCTCCTGGCGAAGCCGTCGCCCGCGCCGTCGCCTTCGCCATCGAACAACCGCCTGACGTGGAGATCGGCGAGATCGTCATCCGCCCGACGACTCAGAACTGAGCCGGCCGCCCGCGATCAGGGCGATGCCCACCAGCACACGGCCGACCATACGGGCGGCCTCGTGCCCGCGCCCCGGCCAGCCGCCGTGCTCGACCCAGACGCCGCGCAGGCCCGCCTCCCCCACGCCCGCGATGTCCGCGAGCAGGGTTGCCGCCATCATCCAGCCGACC
>NZ_BAAAZP010000171.1:1688-3050 GCF_039536965.1 Nonomuraea antimicrobica
CCCGCATCACCGGGTCGCGAAGCCCAACAGCTCCGCTGCGGGCTTGCGCACCCCCCTCCCTCGCCCCCAGATCAACCTTCGGTGGCACGAAACTAGTGGTCATCGGCTTTCGGTGACAATGATCAGCCATCGCTGTCACAGGACAGAAGGCAGTACGGCCGCCGCCGTAAATGTCCCGTGTCATCGAAGGATGGCCGACGGGCTTGTGCGCACGCTGTCCGGAAGGGGAACCGGACCTTCCCGCGCGGGCTTGTACCCGGGAGGAACCAGTCGCGGATTGAACTTTGTCGCGGCACCGGGTGGACCTCGCACCGGTTTCAGTGTGAGGTCCACGCCGCGTGGTGTGGTGCGTGACTGTAGTTGCCCGCTATTTGCTGGCCTGCCCAAGGTTGACGCAGTCCTTGATGGTGAGCACTCCCGGATGATCGTGTAGGTCGTTCCAGTGCCCGATTGTCTTGTGCCCCGCAGGGGGCACTCGATCTTGACCAGCGGTTCTACCCGCTGACCAGGGCAAACATCGTAGGAAGTGGTTGATCACCTTATAGACGGTGGAGGGCGATGAGGTTCGGCGCTCAGTTCGTGCACCCCGAGGCCCTGCCCGTTACGTGCGAGCGCTCCCATCGCCAGCCCTACGATAAGTCGTACTCGTCGATCCATAGATCGGCTCCAGCTCTGTGAAGAAAACTGATGGCTTCTTCGTCAAGAACGAGCCCTCGCGGGCTGGAGTGCCCTCCCGGTTCGAACGACCGAAGCATGACCAACGTGGCCTCTGCGCCACCAGCGGTCAGCTCTCCGATTCGATCCCAGGCGCCGGCCAACTGATTCATCACGACTTTCACCTGCTCATTGAGTGAGGTGGTCTCCGCGAGGCCGGAGTCGAGTATCCAATTGTGTTGTGGTGGTATCAGGCGCCCACTCTTCCTGCCGCGTCGTGACTCCTTCGCCTCAGATCGAGTCGGCTCGACGCCCACGTACTGGGTGATCTGACCGGGATCCAGTTCATCGGACTGGATCATAAAGTAGACCTGCTGCTGGACGATCACGTGGACACGGTAGCGGTTCAAGGGTCAGCGAGTGCTTGCACGACTGGGCAGGGGCAGTCGCTTCTCCTGCTCAAGACCTTGATCGTCGTGCCATTAGCGTGCCATTAAGGGCGGTCAGCAGCGGTCAATCACGGCCACTCGCGGACTGTCCAGAGCGCAAGTCGAGGCCGTTGCGCCTGGTGATCAGACCGTTTTGCAAGCAGGCGCTCATCAGCGAGGGCCTCCAGACACACCTGGAGGTCCCGCCCGGTCTCCGTCGCTGGGTTGCGTCTGACTTCGTGATACAGATCTTGGAAAGAATCAGACAGGATCGGCGTGC
>NZ_BAAAZP010000172.1:0-1328 GCF_039536965.1 Nonomuraea antimicrobica
GTGCGACCGGCCGATCGGCTGCCCGGGACGGCGCGAGTGCGCGCCGTCGGCAAGGTGCCGGGGGGCGGCCTGGTGCCGTCCACCGGGCGGCCGCGCAAGCCACGGCCGGTCCCCAAACTCTCCGTACGACGGCCCGCCCCGCCCAAGGGCGTCACCGTGGGGCCCACGGTCAAGGTGCCGCGGGTGGCGGTGCAACGTACGCCCCGTCCCAGGGTGTCGATCTCGATGCCGCGCGCCGACCGGCGGGCCAGGCCCGAGGTCACGGTGCCGCACGTGACCGTCTACCCCGACGGGGTGTGCGCGGGCGGCGTCCAGGTGGGGGAGTGCCCGCGTCCAGCGCCCAGGGCGGTGCGCAGCTCGGCGGCGCGCGTGGCGCCGCCCGTGGTGCCGGTGCAGGTGGTGCCCACGCCGACCCCCACACCCACGCCGACGCCCACCCCGACCCCGACGGCCAGGTCGCACCTCAAGCGGCTCGAACCCCCGGCCCGGCGGCCCAACCCGATGAACACCGTCCTGCTCACGGTCGTCCTGGTGACGGCGATCACCTCGACCACGGCCGTGGCCTTCCGCGCGCGGCGCTGACCGCCGGGGGCCGGTGACCTGACGGCCCGGCGGGTAAAGGGCGCGCGCGGGCTCTGAGCCCCGTGGCACACTGACCGGACGCGATCAAGGAGGGCCGGTGCCGGACGAAGAGGTGCTGACCGGCGGCGGCGTCAACCACGTGGTCAGGTCAGGCGACACCGTACGCCGCCCGGCCGGCCCCTGGAGCCCGGCCGTGCAGGCGCTGCTGCGTCACCTGGCCGTCCGCGGGTTCACCGGAGCCCCGCGCGGCCACGGCTTCGACGACCAGGGCCGGGAGATCCTCGACTTCGTGCCGGGGCAGACCGCCGACCACCCGCTGCCCGGCTGGGCGCGGGCCGACGAGGCGCTGACGGGCGTGGCCCGGCTGCTACGCGCCTACCACGACGCCACGACCGGCTTCCCGGCCCCGCCGGACGCCGTGTGGTACTTCCCGCCGGTCGAACCGGCCGAGGTGATCTGCCACGGGGACGTCGCGCCGTACAACTGCGTGTTCGAGGGCGGGCGGCCGGTGGCGCTCATCGACTTCGACACCGCGCACCCGGGACCGCGCGTCTGGGACGCCGCCTACGCCGCCTACCGGTTCGTTCCGCTCCACGACCCCGGCCACGTCGGCGCGCACCCGGTGGAGGAGCAGGCGAGGCGGCTGCGGCTGTTCGCCGACGCGTACGGGCTCGGCGCGGCCGACCGGCAGGCGCTGGCCGAGACGGCGCGGGCCCGCCTCGTCCACCTGGTGCGTTTCATGCGCG
>NZ_BAAAZP010000172.1:1418-47259 GCF_039536965.1 Nonomuraea antimicrobica
CGACGATCGTTTCTACGAGACGGACGTGGCGCACCTGGCCCGCCACGCCGGCACGCTGACCGGGGTGCTCACTTCCCGAATCCCACCGTCAGGCCACTGAGGAGCTGGCGGCGGCCCACGACGTAGAGGGCGAGGATGGGCAGCGTGGTGAGCACCACCGAGGCCAGCACCGCGGGCACGTTGACGCTGTACTGCCCCTGGAACGACCACAGCGCCAGCGGCAGCGTGCGGTTGTCGGGGCTCTGCGTGAGGATCAGCGGCAGCAGGAACCCGTTCCAGATCTGCAGCGCGTTGTAGACCGTCACGGTCACCACGGCCGGACGGGTCAGCGGGAACGCCAGCCGCCAGAGCATCCCCGACTCGGTGGCGCCGTCGATCCGCATCGAGTCGAACAGCTCCTTCGGCACGTCCCTGATGAAGTTGGCCAGCACCAGCACCGACAGGGGGATGGCGAACGCGATCGACGGCAGGATCAGCGCCATCAGGGTGTCGTACAGGTTCAGGCGGATGATGATCAGATAGATCGGGATCACCGTGGCCTGCAACGGGATGGCCAGGCCCATGAGGAAGAGCGAGTTCGTCCACCTGAGCAGCCGGCTCCGGGCGCCGCGCACGATCGCGTACGCCGCCATGAAGCTGACCAGCACGGCCGGGACCACGGCGCCGAGCGTGACGACGACGCTGTTGACGAAGTACCGCGGGAAGTCCGACTCGACGACCAGCCGGTAGTTGGCCAGCGTCGGCTCGGCCGGCGGCGCCAGCGGGTTCTCGGCGTAGTAGGTGGCCTGGGACTTGAAGCTGGTGATGACGATCCAGTAGATCGGCACGATCACGATCGCCAGCCAGATCACGCTGGTCAGACCGGCCGCCCAGTTGGGGCGCCGCCGGGCCTGGCCGGGCCTGCGCGCCCGCCGCCGCATGGCCTTCTCGCGCGGGCCGCTCGTGAGGGTGGTCGCCATGGGTCAGGCTCCTTCGAGCTGGCTGTGGCCGGCGTCGCGCCCGCCGATCCGGCGCAGCAGCAGCGCCAGGGCGAGGCCCACCAGGACGAGGATGACCGCGATCGCGCTGGCCGGGCCCATGAGGTTGGCCTGGAAGCCGCGTTTGTACATGTCGAGGGCGAGCACCCGGGTCGCGTCGCCGGGGCCGCCCGCGGTCAGTACGAAGATCAGGTCGAAGAAGGTCAGCGAGCCTATGACGACCATGGTCGAGGACGTGATGATCGTGTACTTGAGCTGCGGCAGCGTGATGCTGAAGAACGTACGGACGCGGCCCGCGCCGTCCAGCTCCGCGGCCTCGTACATCGAGCGCGGGATCTGCCGGACGCCGCCCTGGTAGAGCAGCGAGTGGAACGGGATGAACTGCCAGGACACCACGAAGATCACCACGCCGAACGCGAGCACCGGATCGCCCAGCCAGTCCTGGACGAGCAGCGGGATGCCGAGGCCCGCGCCGAGCCCGAAGTTCGGGTCGAGCAGCGCCTTGTAGGTGATCGCGATGGCCGCCGAGCTGAGCAGCAGCGGGATGAAGTACAACACGGACAGGACCGCGCGGTAACGCTGCCGCCCGGCCAGGAACACGCCGAGCAGGAGGGCCGCCGGCGTCTGCACCGCCCACGACAGCGCCATGACGAGGAACGTCACCCACAGCGCGTGCGGCAGCCCGGGGTCGCCGAGCACGGCCCGCCAGCTCTCGAACCCGGCGAGGCGGATGTCGCCGAGCCCGTCCCACTGCGTGAAGCTGAGCAGCAGGACTCCGGCCAGCGGGATCACGCCGAACCCGGCGAAGGCCACCAGCGCCGGCGCGGCCATCCACCCGAGTGAGCCGCCGCGGCCCGCGCGCGCCGCGGGCCGGGCGGTGGTGGTGGTCGTCGGTGCGCTCACTTGCCGATGACCGCGTTCATGCTCGTGGCGAACTGCTGCGGCGAGATCGACAACTGGAACAGCTTGGCGATGTTGTCCAGCAGCACCTCGGCCGCCGTCGGGCTGAGCGCCTGGTCCCACGACTGGGCGAACGACTTGGCGTTGACCGCGATGCCGTAGACGAAGTTCAGGAACGCGGCGTCCTTGGAGGTGGCGAACTGCGCGTCGGCGCCCTTGACGATCGGCACGGCGCCGGTCGAGACCCACTCCTTGACCGCCTGGTCGCCCATCAGCTCGGTGGTGAAGAACTTCTTGGCGATCTCCTTCTGCTCGGCGGTGGCCTTGGCGGAGATCGAGAGGTACTGGCCGGGGTTGCCGACGGTGTTGCCGGGGTCGCCCGTGCCGCCGTCGATCGGCGGGAAGTTCATGTAGCCGAGGTTGCCGCCGGAGACGAAGTCGCCGCCGTCGGTGGACATGCCGCCGTACGTCCAGCCGCCGTGCAGCATCATCGCGGCCTTGCCGGTGTACAGCAGCGCCTGGTCGGCGTTGGAGTCGGCGGTGATGGAGGAGAAGCCCTTGATGAACCCGTCGGCCTTGACCAGCTCCTGCACCTTGCCCAGGGCGTCGAGGGCGATCGGGTTGTTCCAGGCGTCCTTCTCGCCGTCGAACACGGCCTGGAAGATCTCGGGCCCGCCCATGCGGTCGAACAGGAACTCCAGCCACATCATGTTGGTCCAGCGCGACTGGCCGCCGAGCGAGAACGGCGCGATGCCCTGGGCGTTGAACTTGGGCACCAGGTCCATGATGTCGCCCCACGTCTGGGGTGGCTGGGCGCCGATCTTGTCGAAGGCCCGCTTGTCGTAGTACAGGACGATCGGCTGCATGGTCTCGCACGGCATCGCGTAGATCTTGCCGTCGATGGTGGCCGCGCCGAAGGAGGAGGGGAACAGCCGGTCCTTGACGGCGGCGTTCTGGCCGAACCAGGCGGTGAGGTCGTCCACCTGGCCCGCCTGTACGTAGCTGCGCAGCGTGCCGCCGCCCCAGCCCCAGATCAGGGTGGGCGCCTGACCGGCCCCGATGGCCGTCTTGATCTTCGTCTTGTACGCGTCGTTCTGGAACGTCGTGCCGGTGATCGTGCCGTTGGGGTTGGCCTTGTTGAACCGCTCGACGGTCCTGGTGCGCACGCCCTCCTGCGGCTGCGTCGACAGGTACCAGTAGGTGGCGCCGCCGCCACCGCCGCCCGCGCCGGTGGCCCCGGTGCCACCGCCCGCGCCGGTCTGTGTGGGGCTCGAACCGCCGCACGCGGCGAGTGCCGCTCCCAGGGGGAGCCCCATGGAGAGGCTGAGGAAGGTACGGCGAGAGGTTGTCCTGGACTCCACGCTGATCTCCGTACGTGAGTGCCGCGGGCTGGGGGCGCGGCTCGTTGATCACTGGATGCGATGGCCGGCGGTCGCGGGTCGGCATCGTGGCGATGCCACTCGTCCACCCCTCCTCATGTCAGCTCACCTGTCATCTCGTCGAAACATTTTCGACATGACCGCGGGGGTCGCCAATCTAGATTTCGAAAATTGGCCTGTCAATAGCTTGTGGATCAGGGACTGTCTGGCTTTCTGGCTGTGCGCGTGTAAGGTACTTTCGCGTATGCCTTCACCTGGTGATCTGAGAGGGAGGAGGCTCCGCGCCGAGCTTCGGCGGCGACGTCGAAACATTTTCGAAAAGTTGCGAGAAGGCCACACCTCTTTAAGGAGCGCAGGAGATGACGGGCCTAGATCCGAGGGGTGGAGATGCCGGCCAGTCCTAGACGCGCGACGCTCGCCACGGTCGCCGCCTCCGCCGGGGTGTCGGTCGCGACCGTCTCCAAGGTGCTCAACGGCCGCAGCGACGTGTCCCCGGCCACCCGCTCGCTGGTGCAGTCGCTACTGCGCCAGCACGACTACGTCGCCCCGGCCCCGCGCCGTGAGCCGTCCGCGCAGGCCACCGTCGAGGTGCAGTTCGACACCGACCTCAACGCCTACTCCACCGAGATCATCCAGGGCGCGGTGGAGGCCGGGGCCGAGGCGGGCGTCGGCATCGTGGTCAGCATCAGGAGCGGCGCGGCGCGTACCACGGCGTGGGCGCGCGAGCTGGTCACGGCCGGGCGGCGGGCGCTGATCGCGGTCACCGGCGAGCTGACCGCGGGGCAGCCCGCCGCGCTGGCCAGGGCCCGCCTGCCGCTGGTGCTCATCGACCCGCTCAACCTGCCGCGCACCCGGGTGACCAGCATCGGCTCCACCAACTTCGCCGGCGGGCTGGCCGCCACCCAGCACCTGCTCTCCCTCGGGCACCGCCGCATCGCCTACCTCGGCGGCCCGGCCACCGCCGCCTGCAACCAGGCGCGGCTGCACGGCTACCGGGCCGCCATGGAGGCCGAAGGCGCGCCGGTGCTGCCCGGCCACGTGCGCTCGGGGCACTTCCGCTACCACGACGGCGTGGAGGGCGGGGCCGTGGTGCTCGACCTGCCGCACGCCCCGACGGCCATCTTCGCGGGCAGCGACGAGATGGCGGTCGGCATCATGGAGGCGGCGCGGGCGCGGGGGCTGCGCATCCCGGAGGATCTGAGCATCGTGGGGTTCGACGACACCCAGATCGCCCAGGTGACCTCGCCGCCGCTGACCACCGTCCGGCAGCCGCTGCGCGAGATGGGCGGGGTGGCGCTGCGTACGGCGCTGCGGCTGGCGGCCGGGGAGCGGATCGACTCCCACCATGTGGAGCTCGCGACCGAGCTGGTCGTACGGGGCTCCACGGCTCCGGTGCCGAGGCGGCGGGCCTGACGGGCGGTCACCCGGCCAAAGCTCCTGTCCGGAGGCGGAGGAATACCGACTGCCGTAGCGGGACGGTGACTCTCGTGAGGAGGGCTCGACACGGCGCGTGACGCCGGGATAGCGTCCCGACATAAGGATCTTTATCCGGGCAGGAGGTCCCTTCATGGAGGTTCCCGGCTACACGGAGATCCGGGAACTCGGCCACGGCGGGACCGGCCGGGTGATGCTCGCCGTACGCGACTCCGACGGTCTGGCGGTCGCGATCAAGCACCTGTCCGAGCCGCTTCGCGACGACGAGGGGTTCCGGGCGAGGTTCCGGGCGGAGGCCCTGGTCATCCGGGAGGTCGACAGCCCTCACACCGCCCGCCTGCTCGACTACGTCGAAGGCGACGACGACGCCGTCATCGTGATGGAGCTGGTGGAGGGCGTCACGCTGCGACGGCTGCTGCAGCACGAGGGCGCGACCGGCGTCGAGGCGGCCCTCACCCTGCTGAAGGGCGCGCTGCTCGGGCTGGCCGAGGCGCACCACCACGGGGTCGTGCACCGCGACTTCAAGCCCGAGAACGTCATGGTCACCCAGGACGGCGACAGCAAGCTCGTCGACTTCGGCGTGGCGGCCCACTTCGGGGAGGCGGCCGCGCTGGTCGGCACCCCCTCGTACATGGCGCCCGAGCAGTGGGACGAGGCCCCCGCCGGCCCGGCCACCGACGTGTACGCCGCCACCCTGGTCTTCTACGAATGCCTGACCGGTCACCGCGCGTTCCACGGCGAGAACGTGGCTGCCCTCGCCTACCAGCACCAGCACGTGCCGCCCCCGCTGGAGGACATCGAGGAACCCCTGCGCCCCCTGCTCGAACACGGCCTGGCCAAGGACCCCGAGGGCCGGCCCGAGTCGGCGGAGGCGTTCCTGGACGAGCTGGAGCGGACCGCGCGGGCGGCGTACGGGGAGGACTGGGAGCTGCGGGGACGTACCGGGCTCGGGGGCCTGGCCCTGCCGCTGGTGGTCCTGCTGCCCAAGCCGCAGCCGGTCGCGGACGGCGGCGCCACCAGCCTGTTTCACAGCGCGCTCTCGCCGGTGGGCAAGTTCGCGGTGACGGGCGGGCTGGTGCTGGCCACGACGGCGGCGGTCGTGTCGACGTTCGTGATCTTAGGCGACTCGCCCGACCTGGAGAGCGGCACCGCCCTGCCGCCCGCCACCTCGGCCCCGCCGTTCACCCCGGCCCCGGCCGCGCCCACCACCGCCCCGCCCACCACCGTCGGGCCGACGGGGATCGTGCCCACGCTGAGCGAGCCGATCACCCCGCCCGTCGCGGACCCGAGCCCCCCGCCCTCCTCCGGCGGCACGCGACCGCCGACCGGGGCGCCCTCGACCCGCGAGCCCAGCCGCGAGCCCACTCGTCAGCCCACTCGGGAGCCGACCCGTGAGCCCACCCGCGAGCCGACGCGTGAACCGACCCGGGAGCCGACCAGTCAGCCGACCCGGCCCGACGATCCGGAGCCGACCTCCCCGCCGCCCACCACCTCGCCCCCGGACGACCCTCCCGGCACCGACCCGCCGGGCAACGGCGAACCGCCGCCCCCCACGACGAGCGCGCCCGCGCAGCCCTCGGCCCGAGCGCGCGGCCCGCTGGTGTCGATCTCGGTGAGCGTCTCGCTCGGCCTGCCGGTGCTCGGCGGCGACGGCGACGGGCTGGTGGACGCCGAGGTCGGCCTGGGGCTGGGCTCCAGCCTGCTGGGGCTGCTGGTGGTGCCCGGATCGGCGCTGGTCGGACGGCAGATCGTGGTCCGCAGGGTACGTAAGGGTCGCTATACCGAAATGAGGTGAGTTGCGGGCAAGGTCACGTGATCCCCTACTATCGTGCGTCGGATAGAGGGCGTCCCCCCGGCCTGGAAAACTCGTGACCGGAACCTGCCCTGAGGCTCGGGCTTAGGAGAACTGTGGCGGTTGCGTCCCCCGCCGGACGGTCGCGGGCCCGTACGTCCGCCGTCCAGACGCGCCGCGGTCCGGCGCGTGTGTCCGCAGCCTCGACCCGCCGCGGTCCGGCGCGTAGGACCGCCGCCGCCGCGTTGGCCGTGCTGCTGCTGGCACTCCCGTTCCTCACGGGCCCGGCGCAGGCCGCGCCCAAGCCCTCCGTCAAGCAGCTCAAGAAGGAGCTGGCCGCGCTCCAGAAGGACTCCGACCGGCTCATCACCGACTACTACAACAGTCGCATCGCCCGCGAACGCGCGGACAAGGCGGCCAAGGCGGCCCGCGACAAGCTGGCCGAGGCCCAGGAGGCGTACGACCGCAACTCGGAAGAACTGCGCGCCATGGCCATGGCCCAGTACATCGGCGGCGGGTACAGCTCGCTCACCCTGCTCGTCAGCGGGAGCGACCAGGGCGGCGCGGACCCGTCCGACGTGCTCGGCCGGATGGCGCTGACCCAGCACCTCATCAACCAGCAGGACGCCAGGCTCAGCGGCTACGCCCAGGTCAGGGACGACCGCCAGCGGGCCGAGGACGAGGCCGCCGCCCGCGCCGAGGAGCTCGACCGCACGGTGGGGGAGCTGGAGGAGCGCAAGGACAAGGCCGAGAAGCAGATCGAGAAGATCCGCGACAAGATCGACCAGCTCTACACGGCACCGGGGATCCGGCGTCCCGACGGCACGTGGGTGCCGCAGCTCCCCGAGGGGTCCGACCACATCACGCCCCGGATGCGGCTGGTCAAGCAGCTCATCCAGGAGCGGTTCGAGGTGCCGTACGGCATCGGCTGCTACCGGGTGATCCAGGACGGCGGCGAGCACCCGCTCGGGCGGGCCTGCGACTTCATGCTGAGCCGCGGCGGCGCGATGCCGACGGGGGAGGAGCTCAAGCGCGGCGACGAGATCGCCGCCTGGGTGGTCAAGAACGCCAAGCGGCTGGGCATCATGTACGTGATCTACCGGCAGCGCATCTGGCACGTACGGACGGGCGCGTGGCGCACCATGTCCGACCGCGGCGGCACCACGGCCAACCACTACGACCACCCGCACGTCTCGGTCTACTGACCGCGGCGCGCTCACCCGGCGCGACCGCAGGGCCCCGTCACGACGGCCCCGAACCCGCCCTCCACCTGCCCGGCGACGCCCGCTGATACGCTGTGCAGCAGGTTGACCGCATGGTGTCACATTGGGGGATGTGGTGAAGGTTGCCTGCGTCGGCGGCGGGCCCGCCGGTCTGTATTTCGCGATCCTGATGAAGCGGACCGACCCGTCCCACGACATCACCGTCCACGAGCGGTACCCCGAGGGCTCGACGTACGGGTGGGGCGTCACCTACTGGCGTGAGCTGCACGACACCCTGCACGCCATCGACCCCGAGTCCGCGCGGGCCATCGGCGACGACTCGATCCGCTGGGACACCTGGCAGGCGCACGTCCACGACCGGCCGCCGCTCCTCGTCGACCACTGGGACGGCGGCTACGGCATCGGCCGGGGCAGGCTGCTCGCCATCCTCGCCGACCGGGCCCACGACCTCGGCGTACGCGTCGAGTACGAGCGTGAGATCACCTCCGAGGCGGAGCTGGCCGGGGCCGACCTCGTCGTCGCCTGCGACGGCGTCAACAGCACGCTGCGCGAGCGACACGCCGACCACTTCGGCACCCAGGTCGCGCTCGGCCGCAACGTCTACATCTGGCTCGGCACCACCAAGGTGTTCGGCTCGTTCACCTTCGCCTTCACCGACACCCCGCACGGCTGGATCTGGTGCTACGGCTACGGCTACAGCCGCGACCGCAGCACCTGCGTGGTCGAGTGCTCGCCGGAGACGTGGGAGGGGCTCGGGTTCCACCGGTCCGGCGAGGCCGACAGCCTCGGCCTGCTGGGGAAGCTCTTCGCCGACCTCCTCGACGGCCATCCGCTGATCGGCAGGGGAACCAACGGGGAGAGCGCCCGCTGGCTGAACTTCCGTACCCTCACCAACCAGACGTGGCGTCGCGGCAACCTCGTCCTGATGGGGGACGCCGCGCACACCACCCACTACTCCGTCGGCGCGGGCACCGCGCTCGCTCTCGGGGACGCCGCGTTCCTGGTCCACGCGCTGCACTCGCGGCCGCGGCTCGACTCCGCACTCGCCTTCTACGAGCGCGAGCGCAAGTCCACGATCCGGTGCGCGCAGAGGGCGGCCCGCAACAGCGCCCGCTGGTACGAGAGCCTGCCGCGCTACGTCACGCTCCCGCCGGAGCAGATGTTCGCGCTGCTCGGCCAGCGGCACTCGGCGCTGCTCCCGTACCTTCCGCCGCGGCTGTACCACGGGCTCGACCAGGCGTACGGGAGCGTCGCGTGGCTCTGGTCGAAGATCGCCCGCCCGGCCTCGCGGCGGTGATCGTCTATTTGTCCTGTTCATTCGCCCGGTAATTCCCGCTCTACCGGGAGCGGCGGGGCGAAGGGGCGTCAGTCCTTGGCCAGGGCGGCGAGCAGGCGGTCCTCGGTGACCTCGGGGCCGGTGAGCTGCTCGGTGATCGAGCCGTCCCTGAGCACCACGACGCTGTCGCAGTTCTCGACCAGCTCGGCCACGTCCGAGGAGATCAGCAGGATGGCCAGCCCGTCCACGGCCAGCTCGTCGAGCAGCGCCTGCATCTCCAGCTTGGTCGCCAGGTCCACGCCCCTGGTGGGCTCGTCCAGCAGCAGCACCTTGGGGTGCATGGCCAGCCAGCGGGCCAGCAGCACCTTCTGCTGGTTGCCGCCCGACAGCTCACCGGCGGGCTGGCGGGGCGAGACCGCCTTGATGCCCAGCCGCCGCATGAACGTCGTCACGATGTTGTCCACCTGCGCGTCCGACACGATGCCCGCCCGCGACAGGCGCGGCAGGGCGGCCAGGGCGATGTTGTCGCGCACCGACAGGGTGGGCACGATGCCCTCGGTGCCCCTGTTCTCCGGCACCAGGCCGATCCCGGCGCGTACGGCGCTCCTGATCGACCACTTGCGCGCCGCCGCCCCGGCCACCGTGACCTGCCCGGCGTCCACCGGCAGCACGCCCGCGATCGCGCGGGCGGTCTCACTGCGGCCCGCGCCGAGCAGCCCGCCCAGGCCGACGACCTCGCCCGCCCGCATCGCCAGCGACACGCCGTCCAGCATGTGGTGACGGGTCAGCCCCTTGGCCTCCAGGACGGGCGCGTCGGCGGGCGGGTCCGGCTCGCCCGCCTGCGGCAGCGGCTCCACCGGGTGGAACGGGCGGCCCAGCATGAGGGAGACCAGCCGCAGCCGGTCGAGCCCGGCCAGCGGCCCCGTGTGCACGACCCGGCCGTCGCGCAGCACCGTGACCCGGTCGCAGATGCCGTACAGCTCCTCCAGCCGGTGGGTGACGTAGACGACCGAGCGGCCCTGCTCGCGCAGCCTGGTCACGGCTCCGCGCAGGGTCTCCAGCTCGGCGTGGTCGAGCGCGGTGGTGGGCTCGTCCATGATGACCAGCCGGGCGTCCGCCGAGGCGGCCCGCGCCAGGGCCACGAGCTGGCGGGCGCCCTCGCCGAGCGAGCCGAGCGGGCGGCGTACGTCCACCTCCAGCCCGTACGCGGCCAGCAGCTCCTCGGCGCGGGCGTGCACGGCCGCCGAGTCGATGAGCCCGAGCCGTCCCCGGGGTTCGCGGCCCAGCAGCAGGTTGCGGGCCACGCTCATGGTCGGGACGAGGTTCGTCTCCTGGTGGATCGTGGCGATCCCGGCCCGCTTGGCGTCGGCCGGTCCGGCGAACCGCACCGGCTCTCCGAGGAGCCGCAGCTCGCCCGCGTCCGGCTGGTGGACGCCCGACAGCACCTTGACCAGGGTGGACTTGCCCGCGCCGTTGCCGCCGACCAGGGCGTGCACCTCGCCGGCGCGTACGGACAGGGTGACGTGGTCGAGGGCGGTGACACCCTGGAACGTCTTGAGAACGCCAGCCACCTGTAACACGGTTGCCTCCGCCTCGATCGTGGTTGAGGGAGGAAACATTCCAGTAACGAAATTGTCACATTCGATCAGAAGCGGCGATCAGAAACAGCTCTCAGAAACGGCGAATCGGGAACCGGGCCGCTCAGAGCTGGGTCGCTCAGAGCTGGGCCGCTCTGAACCGGGTCGTTCAGAACTGGGCGACGTGCAGGCGGACGCCGCGCCCGCTCAGGTCGTCCAGCACGTCGCGGGGCGCGGCGTCGTCGGTGACCAGGTGGTCGATCCGGTCGGGGGCCACGGTCTGCACCATCGTGTCGATCCCGATCTTGGTGTGGTCGGCCAGCACCACGACCTCCTCCGCCGCCGCCGCCAGCGCCCGATCGACCCCCGCCACCTGCATGTTGGGGGTGGACAGGCCGCGCTCGGCGGTCAGGCCGTTGCCCGAGATGAACGCCCTGCGCACCCGCAGCCCGGCCAGGGAGTGCTCGGCCGCGCTGCCCACCAGCGCCAGGATCGAGCCGCGCAGCGTGCCGCCGGTGAGCATCACCTCGACGCGCGGCGAGCCCGCCAGCACCTGGGCGACCAGCAGCGAGTTGGACACCACGGCCAGCTCGGAGTGCCTGGTCAGGCGGCGGGCGAACTCCTGCGTGGTGGTGCCGGGCCCGACCACGATGGCGTCGCCGTCCTCGACCAGGGCGGCGGCCAGGTCGGCGATGGCGGCCTTCTCGGCCGACTCGACGGAGACCTTGTGGGCGTAGCCGGCCTCGCGCGACAGCTCGCCGGGCAGGGTGGCCCCGCCGTGGTGGCGGTTGAGCAGGCCCTCCGACTCCAGCGCGCGCAGGTCGCGGCGGACGGTCACCTCGGAGGAGTGCACGGCCTGGGCCAGCTCGCGCAGCGACACGGCGCCGTTGGCGCGCACCAGCTCGAGGATGCGCTGCCGACGTTCAGCGGCGAACACGGGCCTGCGTCCGTCGCTCTGCGTGTCGCTCACGTCCCGATCATAGTGGACCGGCCAACATGAGTTCACGTCTGACCGAACGAGAACGAATCTGATCGAAAATCTTGACCACCTCGGTCCGGTGGTGCTTACTTTGGAGCATGTCAGGGTCAAAAGCTGTCCGAACCTGATCGGCGCGTTTCGAAAGGACCCCCCGTGCGTAAGCGCCTCGCGATGCTGCTGGCCGTGGTGATCTCCGTGTTATGGCAGATCCCGGCACCCGCCTCCGCCGACGCGGCGGCCCTTCCCGAGCGGAACGGGCTGCGCGGCGACTACTACCTCGCCTCGGCGGCGGGGAAGTTCGACTTCGCCGAGCTCAAGGCGAGCGTCATCGACCCCAACCTGGAGCTGGCCGACCTCAACCCGACCTTCAAGCTGCTGACCGGCAGGGAGGACGACGTCACCGTCCGGTGGACGGGACAGATCACCCCCAAATACTCCGAGACCTACACCTTCTCCATCATCGGCGACAACGGCTTCCGCCTCTGGGTGAACGGCGAGCCGATCATCGACCACTGGGTGGACGACTGGGACAAGGAGCAGATCGGCACCCCGATCGCGCTGGAAGCCGGGCGGAAGTACGACATCAAGGTCGAGTACTTCGAGCACTTCGGCGGCGCCAACCTGCGCCTGCGCTGGCAGAGCCCCAGCCAGCCGAAGGCCGTGGTGCCCGCGGACGCGCTCACCGTGCCGGCGGACTTCCAGCCGGACGGCCCGTACGACGCCCGGCTGAACACGGCCGGTGACGTGGCGACGCTGACGTTCGGCAGGCCCCTGAGCGCGCTGCCCGCCGACGCCGCCAAGAAGCTGGCCGTCACGGTCGGCGCCGCGGCCTGGCCCGTGACCTCCGCGGTCCAGAAGAGCCCCGAGACCGTGGAGCTGAAGCTGGGCCACCCTGTCCCGGGCAAGGCCGGCGCCACCGTCCGCACCTCCTACGACGGCAGCGGCGGCATCGCCTACGCCGACGGCACCCCGCTGGCCGCCTACGCCTTCGCGTACGTGGTCAACGCCTCCACCTACGTCCTGAAGACGGAGTGGACCGACGAGGTGGACCCGGCGAACCCGCTGCCCGAGTACCCCAGGCCGCAGCTCGCCCGCGACCGCTGGCGCAGCCTCAACGGCACCTGGCAGTTCGCCCCGGCCAAGGCGGGCGAGGCCGCGCCCATCGGCCGCGACCTGCCCGAGCGCATCGTGGTGCCGTACCCGGTGGAGTCACAGTTGTCGGGCATCGGCCGGCACGAGGAGCGCATGTGGTACCGCCGCACGTTCGAGGTGCCCCGCGACTGGCGCGGTGAGCGGCTGCTGCTGCACCTCGACGCCGTCGACTGGAACGCCACCGTCTACGTCAACGGCAAGCAGGTGACCACCCACAAGGGCGGCTACGACCGCATCAGCGTCGACGTGACCGCCGCGCTCAAGCGCTCCGGCACCCAGGAACTGGTCGTCGGCGTGCACGACCCGACCGACCAGGGCGCCCAGCCCATCGGCAAGCAGCGGCTCAGCCCCAGCGGCATCTGGTACACCGCCGTGTCGGGCATCTGGCAGACCGTCTGGATCGAGCCGGTGTCCAAGGACCGCATCGACCGCGTGGACACCACCCCCGACCTGCGCGGCGAGGCCCTGTACGTGACCGTGCAAGGCTCGTCCGGCACCGCCACCGTGATCGCCAGGGACGGCCGCCGCGTGGTCGGCGTCGTCCGCGGCCAGGTCGGCAAGGAGCTGCGCCTGCCCGTCCCCGACCCCAAGCTGTGGTCCCCTGACGACCCCCACCTGTACGACCTGGAGGTCAGGCTCAAGGACGACAAGGTGGAGTCGTACTTCGGGATGCGCTCCATCGAGGTCTCCGGCAACCGGACGCTGCTCAACGGGCAGCCTGTCTTCCAGATCGGCCCGCTCGACCAGGGCTTCTGGCCCGACGGCATCTACACGCCGCCGACCGACGAGGCCCTGCGCTACGACCTGGTGCAGACCAAGGCCCTCGGCTTCAACGCCGTGCGCAAGCACGTCAAGGTCGAGTCGGACCGCTGGTACCACCACGCGGACCAGCTCGGTCTGCTGGTCTGGCAGGACATGCCCTCGGCCTTCCGCACCACCGACCGGCCGCAGTTCGAGGCCGAGCTGCGCGAGCTGGTCGACCAGCACCGCAGCAGCCCGTCGATCGTGATGTGGGTGCCGTTCAACGAGGGATGGGGCCAGTACGACCAGGCTCGCATCGCCGACCTGGTCAAGAGCTGGGACCCCTCGCGCCTGGTGAACAACATGAGCGGAATCAACTGCTGCGGCGCCGTGGACGGCGGCAACGGCGACGTCAAGGACTTCCACATCTACCCGGGCCCCGGCAACCCCGGCAAGCCATCGGGCACCAGGGCGAACGTCATCGGCGAGTACGGCGGCCTGGCCCTGCCCGTGGTCGGCCACACCTGGTCCGGCGGCGGCTGGGGCTACGCGGTCGAACCGGACCCCGAGTCCCTCACCACCCGCTACGTCAACATGATCAAGGAGATCGAGCGGCTGCACGCCTGCGAGCAGCTCAGCGCCGCGATCTACACCCAGACGACCGACGTCGAGACCGAGATCAACGGCCTCATGACGTACGACAGGGCCGTCACCAAGCCCGACGTCAAGCGCGTCCACGACGCCCACAAGGCGCTCACGAGCGCGATCAACCCCACCTGTAGCTGATCTCCCCCTGGAGCCGATCTCCGGCGCGCCCGGGCCCGCGCGGCCCGGGCGCGACCCCGGAGGAACCCGGGGACCTGGTAAGAAGGGAACCGCGATGACCCCCCATCTCCGGACCGCCGCGCTGACACTGGCCG
The DNA here is from genome assembly GCF_039536965.1 of Nonomuraea antimicrobica. NCBI lineage: Bacteria > Bacillati > Actinomycetota > Actinomycetes > Streptosporangiales > Streptosporangiaceae > Nonomuraea > Nonomuraea antimicrobica. The sequence continues at coordinate 15,769 of NZ_BAAAZP010000172.1, forward strand.
TCCTCCTCACCGCGGCCGGCTGCGCCAAGGCGGAGGCACCGCAGAGCGCGCCCGCCGCCACCGGCACGGCCGGGCAGCAGGTGGTCCAGACCCCGACCGGCACCGCCGGCCCGACGTGCACGCTGGAGCAGTTCGGCGGCACGAAGTTCGACCTCAAGACGGCCACGGTGGGCTTCTCCCAGTCCGAGAAGGAGGCCAATCCGTTCCGCATCGCGGAGACCAAGTCGATCAAGGACGAGGCGGCCCGGCTCGGCATCACCAACCTCAAGGTCACCAACGCCCAGTCGCAGTTCTCCAAGCAGATCACCGACGTGCAGCAGCTCATCGCGCAGGGCGTGCAGCTGCTGGTCATCGCGCCGCTGAACTCCGACGGCTGGGAGCCCGTGCTCCAGCAGGCCGCGGCCAAGAAGATCCCGATCATCACGGTCGACCGCAAGATCAACGCCAGGCCGTGCAGCGACTACCTCACCTTCATCGGCTCCGACTTCTACGAGCAGGGCAAGCGCGCCGCCGACCGCATGATCGAGGCGCTGTCCGGCAAGGGCAAGGTGGCCATCCTGCTCGGCGCGCCCGGCAACAACGTCACCACCGAGCGCACGAACGGCTTCAAGGACCGCGTCAAGGAGCAGGCCCCCGGGATCACGATCTCGTTCGAGCAGACCGGTGAGTTCGCCCGCGAGAAGGGCCAGCAGGTCACCGAGCAGCTCATCCAGTCCAACCCCGACATCAACGGCATCTACGCCGAGAACGACGAGATGGCGCTGGGCGCGGTCACCGCGCTCAAGGGCGCGGGCAAGGAGCCGGGCGACATCAAGATCGTCTCGGTGGACGGCACCCGCAGCGCCGTCCAGGGCATCGCCGACGGCTGGCTGCACGCGGTCATCGAGTCCAACCCGCGCTTCGGCCCGCTCGCCTTCGAGACCGCCGGCAAGTTCCTCGACGGCGAGGCCATCCCCGACAAGGTGATCATCTCCGACCGCGACTACGACACGACCAACGCCAAGGACTCCCTCGGTGAGGCGTACTGACTTGGCTGACGTGATCCACTCCACGGGCGTGGAGCCGGTGCTCGAGGCCCGGGGGATCAGCAAACGCTTCCCCGGGGTGCTCGCGCTCGACGGCGTGTCCCTCGCCCTGCGCCCCGGCGAGGTGCACGCGCTCGTCGGCGAGAACGGCGCGGGCAAGTCCACCCTGATCAAGGTCTTCACCGGCGTGTACCGGCCGGACGGCGGCGAGCTGCGCTACCGGGGCGCCCCGGCCGCCTTCGGCACCCCCATGGAGGCGCAGCGCGCCGGCATCCAGACCATCTACCAGGAGGTCAACCTCGTCCCCATGATGTCGGTGGCCCGCAACCTGCTGCTCGGCCGCGAGCCGCGCGGCAGGTTCGGCGTGATCGACGCGGCCGCGATGTACGGCGAGGCCGAACGCGTCCTGGCCGGCTACGGCGTCGAGACCGACGTACGCCGCCCGCTGCGCACCCTCGGGGTGGGCGCGCAGCAGATGGTCGCCCTCGCGCGGGCGGTGTCGGTGGAGGCGCGGGTCGTCATCATGGACGAGCCCACCTCCTCCCTCGAACCCCGCGAGGTGGAGACCCTGTTCGGGGTGATCGGGCGGCTGCGCGACAGCGGGATCGCGGTCATGTACGTCAGCCACCGGCTCGACGAGCTGTACCGGGTGTGCGACCGGGTGACCGTCCTGCGTGACGGCCGCCTGGCGCACACCGGCCCGCTGGCGGAGCTGGAACGGCTCCGGCTGATCTCGCTCATGCTGGGACGCGACCTCAGCGACGTACGCTCGCGGGGCCTGACCCGCTTCTCCCGCGACCGCCATCGCACCCCCGGCGCCCCGTCCACCGAGGACACGCCCACCGAGGACACGCCCACAGAGGACACGCCGACAGGGGACACACCGGCCAAGGAGGAGGGCGCGGTCGTCGAGGCGCGGGGCCTGACCCGGCGGCACGTGCTCGACGGCGTGGACGTCTCCGTCCGGCCCGGCGAGGTCGTCGGCCTGGGCGGCCTGCTCGGCGCGGGACGCACCGAGACCGCCAAGGCCATCGTCGGCGCGTTGCCGCTGGACGACGGCCAGGTGCTGGTGGCCGGGCTGCCGCTGCGGGCCGGCTCCACGGCGGCGGCGATCAGGGCGGGCGTCAGCCTGCTGCCCGAGGACCGCAAGGCCGAGGGCATCATCCCGACCCTGTCCGTCCGCGAGAACATCGCCCTGGCCGCCCTGCCCTCCCTCGGCCGGGCGGGCGTGGTGTCCGAGGCGCGGATCGACCGGGTGGTCGAGATCTTCATGCGGAGGCTGAGGATCAAGGCCGCCTCGCCGCACCAGCTCGTCTCCGAGCTGTCCGGCGGCAACCAGCAGAAGGTGCTGCTGGCCCGCTGGCTGGCCGTGCGTCCCAAGGTGCTGTTGCTGGACGAGCCCACCCGGGGCATCGACGTCGGCGCCAAGGCCGAGGTCCAGGCGCTGATCGACGAGCTGGCCCAGGAGGGCCTGGGCGTGCTGCTGATCTCCTCCGACCTGGAGGAGCTGGTCGAGGGCGCCGACAGGATCCTCGTCCTGCGCGAGGGCGCGGTCGTGGGGGAGCTGTCGGGCGACGAGGTCACCGAGGAGAGGATCATGGCGACGATCGCGGAGCAGGCGGAGCCGTCCGATGGCTGAGCTGGCGCACGACCGGGGCGGCCGGCCGGACGGCCGCGCCGCCGCGCTCAAACCGCAGGTGTACGCATGGGTGCAGGACTACGGCGTGTACGCGGCGGTGCTGGCGCTGCTGCTGTTCAACGTGCTGTTCACCCCGCACTTCCTGGACGCGGCCAACTTCCGCACCCAGCTCGTCCAGGTCACCCCCATCGTGATCGTGTCGCTGGGCATGGCCCTGGTGATCGGCACCCAGGGCATCGACCTGTCGGTCGGCTCGGTGATGGCGCTGGCCGCCGCGCTGACCGTGCTCTACCTCGGCTACGGCTGGCTGCCCGCGCTCGTCGTGGCCGTGGTCGGCGGCGCGGTCGTGGGGGCGGCGGGCGGGGCGCTGGTGGCGTACGTCGGGGTGCAGCCGATCGTGGCGACCCTCGCCCTGCTGGTCGGCGTGCGCGGCCTGGCGAACGTGCTGGTGCCGCAGCTCGTCGAGTTCCGCAACCCTGACCTGATCGCGCTGGGCAGCAGCTCGGTGGCCGGGATCCCGGTCATCGTGCTGATCGCGGCAGCGCTGACCGTGATCGTGCTGTTCGTGGTGCGGCGCACCACGTTCGGGCGTCAGGTGGTCGCCATCGGCGGCAACCGGTCGGCCAGCGAGCTGTCCGGGCTGCCGGTCAAACGGGTGCTCCTGACCGTGTACGTGATCTCCGGCCTGCTCGCCGCCCTGGCCGGGGTGCTGGCCACGGCCCGGCTCCAGGCCAGCGACCCGACCTCGCTCGGCCTGTTCATCGAGCTGTCGGCGATCACCGCCGTCGTGGTCGGCGGCACGCCGCTGACCGGCGGCCGGATCCGGGTGCTCAGCACGGTGATGGGCGCGCTGCTCATGCAGCTCCTGGCGGCCACACTGATCAAGCACAACCTCCCGCAGTCGTGGACCCAGATGGTCCAGGCGGTCATCATCCTGGCCGCCGTCTACGCCACCAGGAAGCGGGGGACACGATGAACCGCGAACAGGCGAGCCGGGTGCTCCAGCAGCACGGCGCCGTGATGGTGCTGGGCATGCTGGTGATCGTGGGCAGCCTGGCCTTCGACTCCTTCGCCACGCCCGCGAACGCCGCCAGCGTGGTCGTCTCCTCCTCGTTCCTGGCGATCATCGCGATCGGGATGACCTTCGTGATCATCAGCGGCGGGATCGACCTGTCGGTGGGCTCGCTGTTCGTCCTGGGCGGCGTGCTGGCGGCCTACGGCTCGCAGTACGGCCCGCTCGTCGCCCTGGCGCTGCCGCTGGCGGTGTGCGGGGTGGTGGGCCTGCTGCAGGGCCTGGTGATCGCGCGTACGGGCATGGCGCCGTTCATCGTCACCCTGGCCGGGCTGCTGGGCGTGCGCGGCCTGATGCTGGCCATCTCCGACGAGGGCGCGACCACGTACCTCGTCGAGGACCGCGCGTTCGCCGCCCTGGGACAGGGGGAGGTCCTCGGCCTGTCCTACCCGGTCTACATCACCGCCGTCCTGGCCGTGGTCGCGATGGTGCTGCTGCAGCGTACGGGCTTCGGCCAGAACGTCTACGCCATCGGCGGCAACGAGCAGGCGGCGGCCCTGATGGGCGTGCCGGTCGCGCGTACGAAGGTGTCCGTGTACGTCATGTCGGGCCTGCTCGCGGGCCTGGCCGGGGCACTGAACGCGGCCCGGCTCTCGTCCGGGGTGACGATCCTCGGCATCGGCCTCGAACTCGACGCCATCGCCGCCGTGGTGATCGGCGGCACCCTGCTGACCGGCGGGGCGGGCGGCATCACCGGCTCGGTGGCCGGGGTGCTGCTGCTCGGCGTCATCCAGAGCCTGATCAACCAGGTGGGCAGCCTGACGTCGGCGTTCCAGCAGGTGGTCAGCGGCGTGTTCCTGGCGCTCGTGGTGGTGGCCCAGCGGCTGCTGAGCAAGGCCCAGCGCCTGACGTGACGCCCCGTGGCGCTCCCCGCCCCGGGAGCGCCACGGAAGTCGGCGGCCGTCCGGCCGACGACCTCCGGGAGTGTCACGGAGGCTAGCGGACCCGGCCGCGCGGTTTGAGCCGGGTGCCCGGGAGGGCGGGTGCGGGCAGTGGCGCACCGTCGTACCCGTCGACCACGCCGAACCCCTCGCCCTCCATCCACTCCTTCCGGTACGCGGCGATCTCGTCGTGGGAGCGGCCCACGAAGTTCCACCACATCACGATCTCCTCGCCGAACGGCTCCCCGCCGATCAGCAGCACCCGCCCGCGCCCCGACAGCCGCAGCCCGGAGCGGCCCGGCGGCAGATACACCATCGGCCCCCGCTCCAGCTCCGCCACCTCGCCGTCGATCAACAGCAGCCCGTGCTCGAACCCCCGCTCGACCGGCACCTCGCACGCGCCGTCCACCGCGATCTCGGCCCCCACCAGCGGGCTGTAGGCGGTCGCGGGCGAACTCACCCCGCCCAGCGATCCCATGACGACCCGCGCCTCGAACCCGGGCCCCGGCAGCACGGGCAGCGCCGGGTGATGCTCGAACCCCGGCTCGACGTGCCTGCTCCCGCCGGGCAGCGCCACCCAGAGCTGCACGCCGTGCAGCACGGTCTTCGGCGACTCCTCCGAGTGCGAGATGCCGCGCCCGGCTGTCATCAGGTTGAGCTGCCCGGGACGGATCTCCTGCAGCGTGCCCAGGCTGTCGCGGTGCAGCACCGACCCCTCGAGCAGCCAGCTCACCGTCTGCAGGCCGGTGTGCGGATGCGGCGGCACCCGCATGGCGGCCTCGTCGGGACCGTACGCGTCCACGAAACACCAGGCTCCGATCATGCGCCGGTGCACGCCCGGCAGCGTCCGGCTCACCGACATCGCGCGCGGCCCGCCCAGCGGCACCTCGCGTCCCATCAGCACTTCGCGGTCGCCTGCCTCGGCGGCGCAGCGGATCTCCTGCGGATCAAGCTCCAGGTTGCTCACGCCACGACTGTACGTCTCCCGCACTCCCCTCAGACCAGCGTCTCCCACCAGCCCTCGACCGCAGGGGCGGCGGAGGCGTCCACGGCCTCGCCCGGCCTCGGCACCACGATCCGCGCGTCGCGCGCCTTGGCCTCCCGCCACAGCCGCTCCACCGGCTCGGCCCACGGGTGCAGGGCCAGCGTGAACGTCGCCCAGTGCACCGGCAGCAGCAGCGACCCGCCGAGGTCGAGGTGGGCCTGGACGGCCTGCTCCGGGTCCATGTGGATGTCCGGCCACGACGGGCTGTAGGCGCCGATCGGCATCAGCGTCAGGTCGAACGGCCCGTGCGCCGAGCCGATGCCCCGGTAGCCCTCGAAGTATCCCGAGTCGCCCGCGTAGAACACCCGCCTGGCCCGCCCGGCGACCACCCACGAGCCCCACAGCGTGTCGTTGCGGGTGAGCGAGCGGCCGGAGAAGTGCCGCGCCGCCGTGGCGACGAAGCGCAGCCCGGCGACCTCGACCTCCTCGTCCCAGTCCAGCTCGACGATCCGGTACGTGGGCACGCCCCACCGCTCCAGGTGCGCCCCGATGCCCAGCGGCACCAGGAACGGGGCCCGCTGCGTACGGGTCAGCCTGCGCACGGTCGCCATGTCGAGGTGGTCGTAGTGGTCGTGCGAGATCGCGATCGCGTCGACCTCGGGCAGCTCGCGCAGCTCGACCGGCACCGGGTGGTGCCGCTTCGGGCCGACCAACTGCGAGGGGGAGGGCCGCCTGCTCCACACCGGGTCGAACAGCACCCGCCTGCCCTCGATCTCCACCAGCGTGGACGCGTGGCCGTACCAGATCGCGCGCACCCCGTCGGCGGGCGGCGGGTCGGCGGGCGGGACGCGCAGCGGGACGGGACCGGCCGGGCGGCGCTGCCCGCGCTCCCTGGTCAGCTCGCCGAGCATGCTCGCGGGCGGCGTGCTCATCAAGGCGGTCGGCTCGGGCATCGTGTTCACGAACGTGCCGTTCCTGAACTGCGGCGAGCGCCTCATCCGCGCCGCCCGGTCAGGTCCGGACATCAGCGGTCGCACGCCCAGCTCGGCGGGCACGTCGCGCAAGGCCCACCCGGCCGCGGCGAGCGCCGCGCCGCCCGCGAGGATCCGCCGTGCCGTTCGCTTTCCTGCCATCGCCCACTCTCCCCTGAAAGGTCACTGCTGGAAGGTCACTGCTGGAAGGTCACTGCTGGAAGGTCACTGCTGGAAGGTCTCCGCGTCCTGTCCAACCGGACAGGGCTCCCCGGAGTTCCTGTTCTACGATATATCGCGATAGTTCAGGTCGGTCGGCTCGCCTCAGTGGGGTTCGTCGCGTTCGTGTTCGCGCTCGGGGAACGGCCACGGGTTGGGGCGGCAGCGGCCCAGCGACTTCGACTGCTGGGTCATGACCGGCGCGAGCCGGCCGGGGCCGGGGCACGGGCGGTGCTCGTGTCCCAGGCTGTGGCCGACCTCGTGGCTGATCACGTACTGGCGGTAGGCGGCCAGGTCGCCGTCGTACTGCGGGACTCCCTTCGCCCAGCGCAGGGCGTTGATGACGGAGCGGCGGCCGTTCCAGCAGGACAGCTCGCCTCCGGTGCGCAGCGGGAGGCACTGGCTGTTGGTCAGCCGCGGGCTCGACAGGGCGACGCGCACCTGTACCGGGCCGGTGTCCACGCGCTGGAAGCGGCCCCAGCCGCGGACGTCGTTGAGCGTCCTGTGCACCTCGGCGGCGAACTCCACGGGGTCGAACGGCAGCCCGCGCTCCACCTCCACCAGGTACCGCAGCACGTCCCCGGGTCCGGGCCGGGCGGGCGCGCCGCCGCGTACGACGTCGTACTCGCCGGACGCCTCGTGCGGGACCTGCACCGGCGCGGGCGCGCGCGCCCGGTCGCGGGGCGCCGGCGGCCTGGGCGCAGGGGTGGAGGGCAGGGCGGAGGGCAGGGTGGAGGGTGCGGTCGGGCTCGGTACGGACCCGGCGGGTGTGGAGGGAGCCGGCCGCCCGCTGGTACAACCGGCGGCGGCGACGAGCAGCAGCAGGAGCATCAGCGGTGCGAGCAGCGGCACGGCAGCCTCCCCACGACGTCACAGTGGGGAGGTATCCGATGTTACGTCGACGCTTGTCGCGCTTGGCGGGCGGGGCGGCGTATTGTGCGCTGTGACCGGGTTACCGGGTCGCGGGGGCGTAGGGCGCGATGTCGATGGGCGGCGTCTCGCCGAGCGCGAGCGCGGCGGCGATCTCGCCGGTGAACGGGCCCGCCGTCAGCCCGTACGCGCTCAGCCCCGTCGCCACCACCACCCGGTCGGTGAGGGGGGCGATGAGGGCGTGGCCGGGGGCGTACACGGGGCGCAGGCCGACCCGCGTCTCCGTGACCGTCGCGTTGATCAACCCCGGCGCCACCTCCAGCCCCGCCTCGATCACCTCCGCCAGTCCGCCCATGGTGACGCGCGGGGCGAACCCCACGTCCTCGACCGTCGCGCCGATCACGATGCGGGAGTCGGGGAAGCCCAGCAGGTAGGGGCCCTTCCTGGGCAGGATGATGGGCCACCACGCGGTGTCCACGCCCTCCAGGGTGGCGTGCAGGATCTGGCCGCGCCGGGGGAAGACGGGCAGCTCGACGCCCAGGGGCCGGCACACCTCGCCGGTCCACGCGCCGGCCGCCACGATCACCTTGTCGGCCTCGATCCGGACACCGTCATCCGCCGGGCGCTCCGGCTGATCCGGCGGGCAGGGCTCGGGGTGCAGGATCACCTCGGCGGTCGGGGTGAGCGTGGCGGTGCCCGTACGGACCTGTGCGCCCTGGGCCACGGCGGCGCGCAGGAGCGCGTCGCGTACCGCGCAGCCGTCCACCCGGGCGGCGCCCGGCACCATGATCGCGCTCAGCGTGTCGGACAACGGCGGGAACAGCCCGGCCGGGGTGGGCACGTCGGTGATCTCCCCCATCTCCGGCGCCCCGGGGTGGCGGCGGAGCAGCAGCGCGCGTACCGGCTCCAGATGGGCCGGGTCCTCGGCCACCAGCAGGGCGCCCACCTTGGCGTACCCGATGTCGTCGCCCAGCTCCTCCACCAGCCCCGGATAGTGGCGGGCACCCTCGCGGTTCAGCCGGTACCAGGCGTCGTCCTCCGGATGGTCCACCCACGGGCACACGATGCCCGCGCCCGCCCGCGTCGCCTCGCCGTGGAACCCGCCGTCCACCACGGTCACCGTCGCGCCCCGGCGGGTCAGGTGGTAGGCCGCCCCGGCCCCCACGATGCCACTCCCGATCACCACAACACGCATGTGCACAATGATCGCAGCCGGGGTCGCCCGAGCCGATGACCGGGTTCGGGCACTTGCCATGCGGATACCCCGGCACGGGCGTCTCCGTGCCTGAACCCCGCTCGGCCCCGAGGCGTGGCGGCGTCAGGTGGCCGGTGCGGACATCCGCATGCTCTCCCTGACCCGAGGCGACAGGAACGACGACCGCGGCCCGGCCAGCGCCGCGTCCATCCGTTCGGCCTGTCCCTTCGTGAACATGAACATCGCGGCGTCCGCCACGTAGTCCATGTAGTTCATGAACATGTCCCCGTGAGGGCCGTTCGCGCAGCTCAGCTTGGGGAACGACGGGGTGCCGCGGTTGAATCCCGCCTGGTTGGGCGTGTCGTCGACGAAGTCGGTGCCCGAACAGCCGTCGCCGTCGTCGCCCCAGATGTGGCGCAGGTTGAGCCAGTGCCCGATCTCGTGGGTGGCGGTGCGGCCGCCGTGGAACGGCTCGGCCACCGTGCCCATGGTGCCGAACGCGCTGTGGCTGATCACCACCCCGTCCAGCTCGGCGGGGCCTCCGGGGAAGGCGGCGTACCCCAGGGCGTGCCTCAGCTCGCACACCCAGACGTTGAGGTATTGGTCGGCGGGCCAGGCGTCGGAGCCTCCCCGGGAGCCGATCTTGACCCCGTCGTCGGTGGAGAAGCTCTCGGTGTCGGTCTGGCGGCGTACGACTCCGGAGGTGGGGTTGCCGTCGGGGTCGGTGTCGGCGAGCCGGAACTCCAGCAGCGCGTCGGCCGCGAGGTCCCGCCACACGTCGGGCACCTTGGCGATGTCGGGGTTGGCGCGCCGGAAGTCCTCGTTGAGCACTTTGAGCTGGCTGTCGATCTGGTCCTGGCCGAGGTCCTGCTCGGGGGTGTGGTGGACGACGTGGACGACCACGGGGATGGTGACCACCTCCTCGCGGGCGGCGACGCGGGCGTTCTTCCTGGCGAACGTCTCGTTCTCGATGGCGGCGAGCGCCACGGCGTAGCGGGGTGAGGACGACAGGAGGCGGCGGTGGACCGGCATGGTGGCGCAGCGCTCCTGGGCAGGCGCGCCGGGCTCTTGGGCGGGCTCTTGGGCGGGCACGGGGGACTCCCTTTCGTGGGCGCGGGGGGCGCGGACGAACGCCGGGGTCTGGGGGACGACGACGCTCCGCCCCGCGGGGGACGTTGGCTTTCTGCTCCCCTACCCGAAGAGTAGTCATCGAATCACCGAAAGTGAGGCGAGGTCCCACGGCCTCACCCGTGACCGGCGACGACGGCGAGCGTCGGTCATCGCCGATCACGGGTCGGCGGTCAGCGGACGGTGACTCGGGAGGCTGCCGTGCCGCCGTCGCCGGCTTCCCACCCGGCGACCACCGCGCCGCCGGAGCCCAGGGCGCGGGTCAGGGGGACGGTCACGGTCGTGGTGCCGCGGCCGGGCACCGTGACCACCCGGCTGCCGGCCGTTCCCTGGGCGTCCCGTACGAACAGGTGGGCTTTGCCCGCCGAGTCCGCGCGCAGGGTCGCCCGCACCGCGTCCCGCCCGCCCGAGGCCGAGACCACCCGGCCGCCCTCTGTGGCCGCGGGGCCTCCGGCCAGGGGCAGGCGTACCCGTACGGCCTGCTCCAGGGACTGGGGTGAGTCGAGGCTGGACAGCACCGTGTCCGGGATCACCGGGTCGGGCGGCGTCGTGGGACGGTCCGGCGGAGGGCGGTATCCGGGCAGGGTGGCCACACCCCACCGGTACGGGTCGCCCTGCACCCCGCCCCACGTCGACCAGCCGATCCGGGTCTGGCCGGTCCTGTCCTGGGTGTCGGAGTCGTACACCAGGATGTTCAGGCCCAGGTGGGCCGGGTCCACGGCGCCCGGCAGCACCGCCATCGGGATCGCCATCTCGACCGTGTACGCCCCGGCCGACACCGTCGCGGCCACCCGCATCCCCGGCGCCGTCTGCTCGCCCGTCCCCTGGCGGTTGTCGGCGTCCCGCAGGTGGCACGGCGGGCCCTCGGCCGTCACCGGCAGCACGGCGGTCTTGAACGTCGTCGAGGTGTTCTCGGAGGCGCCGCGCGGGTCGAGGGTGACCTCCACCGCGTCGGTACGCCAGTGCCGCTTGCAGTCCGCGGCGGCCAGGCGGGTGCCCAGCACGTCGTCCTTCACCTGGACGAGCAGGTAGAGCGTGTCGTCGTGCCAGGTGACCTTGGCCGTGCCCGAGCAGTCGGCGGCCGACGCGCAGGCGGAGCCCTCCCACAGGCGGGAGATGTTCAGTGCCGGGCCCGCGTACTCGGCGTCGCCCTCTGCCCCGTCCACGGCCGGGGCCGCCGTCGCCTGGGGGACGGTGGCGGCCGGGACCAGTTCGAGCGCGGGGCGGCTGGTGGCGGAGCCGTCCTGGCTCGTCGTGGTGATGGTGTAGGCGTAGTCGCCGCCCTCGTTGGACGTCTTCAGCGAAGGGTCGGTGTTGGTGACGGTGAACGGCACCGTCGTCGTCGCCCCCGCGGCCAGCCCGCTGTACGGCGCCTCGGCGCGGTCGGCGGTGAACCCGGCGGGCAGGTCCAGGCGGACGGTGCCCGACCGCGGCGCGCCGCTCACGTTCGTGACCTGGACGCCGACCTGCCTGGCGCCGCCGGAGGGGAGGGTGAGCACGGGCGCGACCAGGCCGCGCAGGTGCGGCACGCCGACCTCGGCGGTCCACTTCTCGTACTGGGCCACCTGGGGGAGCGGCTGCTGCGCCCCGCGTACGGCCGGGCTCACCTCGACCTGCCGGTCGGTGTAGCCGCCGCCCCGTTCGCTGGTGAGGGTGGCCGCGACGCGGGCCCGGCCGGCCTGCGCCCCGGGCGGCGGCGTGACCGTGAACGTGGCGGACGCGTCCCGCCCGGCGCCGATCCTGCCCAGCTCCCCGGACCCGGTGGCCTGCCAGCCCTCGGGCACGCGGAGTGCCACCGTCGAGCGGCCGAGCGGCTCACGGGGCGGCGCCGTCACGGCGACCTCGACCGTGAACGCAGCGCCGGGCCGCACGTCGAAGCCGTTCGTCCGCAGGCCGAACCGGGTGCCGAGCGGGACGGTCCCGTCCGGCCTGGTCAGCGCGCCGTCGAGGACGGCCGTCGGTGCCGCGGCGGCCGCCGTGCCCGGTTGCGGGACCGGCACGCGGGCGTCCACCTGCGTGAAGAAGTCGCAGCCGAGCTGGGCCGGGTCGGACGGCACGTCGGGGAAACCGGCCCAGCCCTGGGAGGCGTACGTGCGCTGGGCCTCGCGTTCGACGGCCGCCCACGTCTTGCCCCGGCTGGGCGAGGCGCGCCCGCTCCACACGCCGAACACGTTCTGCGCCGGGTTGGCGGGACGGAACGCCGACGCGCAGCTCTGGCCCGGCTGGGCGGTGCCGCGCGCCCCGCCGGTCAGCAGGCGGGCCGGTGCGAAGGGACGCAGTCCCTCACGGGTGATCTGCTCGGGGAACGCCTTGGGGTCGGCCGCCGCGTAGAACGCCTCGACGGCCAGCCGCGCGGCCTCCTGGTGGTTGCCGTGGTTGCCCGGCGTGGGGGCCGGATCCATGGTCAGCAGGATCTCGGGACGGGTCTGGCGGACGAGGCGGACCACCTTCTCCAAGGTGTCGCCGCCCCACACCTGGTCGGTCAGCGGGGCGCTCACCGTGTAGTAGAAGTCGACGTCGTCGAGGTTGAACACCTCGCTGACGCCCGCCTTGCCGACCGCCGTCCGCTCCTCGGCCTCGCGCAGCAGCCCGAGCGCCGGCCCCTCCTCGGGCCCGACGGCGTTCCCGCCGCCCTCGCCCCTGGTGACGGTGACGACGCCGGTGCGCACGTCGTGGTCCTCGTTCCACTGGCCCAGCGTGGACAGGGTGGAGGCTTCGTCGTCCGGGTGCGCGCCGACGAACAACGCGTCCAGGTCGACGGGCTCCGCCGCACCGGCGGCCGCGCCGGTCGTGGCGGTCGCGGTGGCGGGGAGTGCGGGGGCGGTCGAGGTGAGCACGAGGGCGACCGCGGCGGTCAGCAGTGCCCGGCGGCGCCTGACGCCCGTGCGGGCGAGGCCGGTGACGTGGTGGTGGGTGGTGGGATCGGCCGAGGGACTGGTACGCATCGAACCTCCGGAATCAGTCGCGGACCGCGCCTTGGAGCAGCCCGCGGACGAAGTGGCGCTGGAGGAACAGGTAGAAGATCACAACAGGGGTGGCGACGATCACCGATCCGGCCGCCAGCAGCGTGAAGCCGGAGGTGTACTGGCCCTGGAAGAAGGCCAGCCCCAGGGGCGCCGTACGCAGTGACTCGCTGGTCACCATGATCAGCGGGATGAGGAACTCGTTCCAGGTCCACATGAAGACCAGGACGGTCAGCGTGACGACGGCGGGACGGGCGGGCGGCAGGAGCACCTGCCACAGGATGCGCCAGCTCGACGCGCCGTCGATGCGGGCCGCCTCGACGATCGCCCGGTTCGAGGCCAGGAAGTACGCCCGCATCCAGAACGTGCCGAACGCCACCGACAACGCGACCTGCGGCAGCGAGATCGACCAGAACGTGTCGATGAGGCCCAGGCTGCGCAGGTCGAAGTAGAGGGGCACCGCCACGGCCTCGCTCGGCATCATGATCCCGAGCATGAACAGGTAGAACAGCGCGGACCGGCCGCGAAAGCGCATCGTGCCGAACGCGTACCCGCTCATGATGGACAGCAGGACGCTGACGACCACCACGAACCCCGACACCGCCAGGCTGGTACGCAGGTAGGTGCCGAACCGGCCGGCCTCCCAGGCCGCCGCGAAGTTGGCCAGCCCGGCCGTGCCGCCGCTGTCGGCGGGGCCGAGCGCGGCCCCGAGGATCACGACGACGGGATAGAGCGCGAACGCGGCGAACGCCGACAGGATGACGTAGTTGGCCAGTCGTTCCCAGCGGGAGATCACGAGAGCCTCCTGTCCGCGAAGCGGTTGATCCCGAACGAGATCACGAAGATCACTACGGTGAGCGTGACCCCGACGGCCGCCGCCGACCCCACCTGCCCTAGCCCGAACGCCCGGTGGTACACCTCGTACGACGGCACGGACGTGGAGTCGCCCGGCCCGCCGCGGGTGGTGACGTACACCAGGTCGAACGTGCGCAGGGCGGCGATCACCGTCAGCGTCAGCGCCACCGCGATCTCCCCGCGCACCGACGGCAGCGTGACCGCGAAGAACTCGCGCACGGCCCCGGCCCCGTCGAGGCGGGCCGCCTCGTACAGCTCGCCGGGGATGCGGCTCATGCCCGCCAGCAGCAGCACGGTCACCAGCCCCGTCTCGAACCACGTGCCCACCACCCCGACCGCGGGCAGCGCGAAGGCGTAGTCGCCCAGCCAGCCGCGCGTCAGCGAGTCGAGCCCGAGCGCGCCGAGCAGCGAGTTGAGCGAGCCGTCGGGGGCGTAGACGCGCCGCCACGCCACCGCCACCACGACCATGGCGATCACCTGCGGCAGGAACACCACGGTGCGGAAGAAGCCCAGCCCGCGCACCTTGGCGTGGTTGAGGATCGCGGCCAGCGCCAGCCCGATGACCAGGGGCGCGACCGCGTAGAACACGATGAGCACCAGGGCGTGCGCGAAGGCGGCCCGCAGCCCCTCGTCCGCGACGATGGCCACGTAGTTGTCCAGCCCGGCCCAGGTGCCGAGGGTCAGCCCGTCCCAGTCGTACAGGGAGAGCTGCACCGCGCGCCCGATCGGATACAGCAGGAACACCGCGTAGACGGCGAAGGCGGGCAGCAGATAGAGGTAGGCGACGCGGCGGGGCTCTCCCGGGGACCCGGAGGTCCTGGCCGCCACGGCGGCGGGCCCTCCCTGAGACCCCGCCTTCCCGGCTGCCACGCTAGCCGTTCTGCGCGGAGAAGGTCTGGTAGTCCTTCTCCAGGGTGGCCAGGAACTCCTGCGGGGTGGCCTTCTCGGCGAGCAGGTCCTGAAGGGCCGCGCCCAGCGTGTCGGCGAACGTCGGGGTGGCGTAGTCGAGGTAGGGCACCAGCCCGTCCTTCCCGCTCACCGTGCCGAACGCGGTGAAGACGTCCTGCTGCGGCCCCTCCCGCACGCTCTGCGCGCCCGTGTCGGCGACCGGCAGGTTGCCCGTCTCGGTGAGCACCTTCATGGCGTCGGCGCTGGTGATGAAGTCGATGTAGGCCGCCGCCGCGTCCGGATGGGGGCTCTTGGCCGTGATCGCGAACGGCAGCCCCGTGCCCCCGGTCGCCACCGGCGCGGCGCCGGCCGTGGCGCCCGGCGGCAGCATGAAGCCCAGGTCGTCGCCGAGCGCCTTGCCCAGGTCGGCCAGCAGCCAGGTGCCCGCGATGAGGAAGACGCCCTGGCCCTTGCCGAACGCCTGCCAGGCCGCGTCGTAGCCCTGCCCGTTGAAGCCCTTGGCGAAGTACCCCTTGTCCACCCAGCTCACGAGCTGCTCGGCGGCCTTGACGTTCTCGGGGGTGGTCCAGGAGGCGCCCTTGCGGCCGAAGGCGAGCGTGCCGATCTGCTCCTTCGGGACGCCCCGGCTCTGCACGGTGCCGAACACGTGCACGGCCGGCCACTTGTCGAGGTTGCCGAACTGGAGCGGCACCTGGCCCGCCGCCTTGGACTTCGCGAGCGCGGACTCGAAGTCGGCCCAGGTCGCGGGCGGCTCCAGGCCCAGCTCGGTCAGCTTGGCGGCGTTGTAGAAGACGCCGACGACCTCGCCGACCTGCGGCAGGCCGTACAGGTTGCCCTCGCCGAACAGCTTGCCGTCGGCGCTGTAGCGCGAATACCGCAGCACGGTCTCGGGGTAGCGCTCCTTCCAGCCGTACGCCTCGGCGTAGGCGTCCAGCGGCCGGAGCTGCCCGGCCTTGACGAACGCGCCCATCGAGGAGCGGCCGTTGTTGGCCTCGACGACGTCGGGCGGCTCGTTGCCGCTCAGCGCCAGGCGCAGCGTGGTGGTGAGGTCGTCGAACGAGCGGGACACCCGGTTGAGCTTGATGTTGGGGTACTTGGCCTGGAAGGCGGTGTTGAGCCGCTCCATCTGGGCGGCCTGACCGCCGCGTACCTCCTGGTCCCAGACGGTCAGCGTGACGTTGCCCAGGGCGGCGGCGTCGGTGCGCACCGGGGAGGCGCTCGACTGCGGGGAGGAGGCGGCGGGAGGGGCGGAGGAGCCGGGCGCGCATCCGGCAAGGGCCGTGGCGCCCGCAACAAGCAGGGTGAGCGGGGTGAGTGTCCGGCGGGCGCGGGGTTGTCGCTTCGGGGGTGTCATGCGTTCTACTCCTTCTGCACGGGCCTGCGCGGCGGGTCCGGGTCCTCGTGCCGTGGCGGGGCGGAGGAGGGTGCCATGCTCGTGTTCATCCCTCCGTCCATCCCCACGTCGGCGTAGCGGGCGATGGTGGCGGCGGCGCGGCGTACCGCGCCGACCGGGACCGCCGGGACCAGCCGGTCGAGGAAGGCGTAGCGGCGGGCCAGCGAGCTGCCGTACGCGCCGCTGCGGTCGGCCGCCGCCCGCACCTCGTGCCACCAGTCGGCGATGTCGCCCCAGCCGGGCGCGGCCAGCGAGCCGCCGAACTGCTGCACCGCCAGCGCCGCGCACACCCCCGCGAACGCCAGCCGGTCGGCCAGCGGCCACCTGGACAGCGTGCCGAGCACGAAGCCCGCCCCGAACACGTCACCCGCGCCCGTCGGGTCGAGCGCCGTCACCCGCGGCGCCGGCACGAACGCCTCCTCGCCCGTCGTCGAGTCGATCGCCATCGCCCCGTTGGCGCCGTCGGTCACCACGGCCAGCGGCACCTTGTCGGCGAGGGCGTACAGCGCGTCGCGCGGCGTCTCGGCCCCCGTGTAGGCCATGGCCTCGATCGCGTTCGGCATGAACGCGTGGCAGACCGCGAGCTGGTCCAGCACCGAGCCAGGCCAGGCGCCCGAGGGGTCCCAGCCGACGTCGGCGAAGATGAGCGCGCCGTCGCGGTGGGCCAGCTCGGCCCAGTTGCACGAGCCGCCGGGCGAGCCGAGCGGCTCCTCGGGCGACAGCGTGACGATCACCGCCCGCGAGCGCGGCGGCGTGCCGATCATCTCGGAGGCGGGCATGGGCGCCGGGTGGCCGTGCGTGACCATGCTGCGGTCGCGGTTGACCGCCATGGAGACCGTCACGGGGGAGTGCCAGTGCTCGAAGCGCCGCGACCTCGACAGGTCGACCGACTCCTGCTCCTCCAGCGTGCGCCAGCAGAAGTCGCCGTAGTCGTCGTCGCCGAACGCCGCCGCCAGCGACGTGCGCAGCCCCAGGCGGCTGGTCGCGATGGCGAGGTTGGCGATGCCGCCCGGGCACGAGCCCATGCCCTCGGCCCAGATCTCCGTGCCCGCCGCGGGCATCGCGGGCAGGCCCGTGAAGATGATGTCCAGGAAGACTGTTCCGGCCAGGAAGACGTCGAACTGCGGACCCTCGGGAGTGCGCTCTCCGGCGAGAGGGTCGTACGCCTGGACAGACACGGTAATAGGTCCTCCTCGACACACCGGGCTGTGCGCAATCTTGCACGTTTGCGCGCACAGTTCAAGTGTCTTGACGCAAGTGTTGGCGGAAGATGCTTACTTGTGCGCGAAACTGACTGATACACTTCCGCCGTGCTCCAGCGCCTCAGGCATGCCGAGATCATGCGCCGCGTCCGCAGCTCGGGTGCCACGAGCGTGCGCGATCTCGCCAGCCAGCTCGGCGTGAGCCCGTCCACCATCCGCAGGGATCTCGAGGTGCTCGACCGCGACGGCACCCTGCGCCGGGTCCGCGGCGGCGCCCTGGCCGGCGTCGACGCCGACGCCGACCGGCCGTTCGCCGAGGTCGCGGCCACCGACGAGCAGGACAAGGAGGCCGTGGCCGAGCGCGCCGCGCAGCTCGTCGCCGACGGCGACGTGGTGCTGCTCGACATCGGCACGACCACGATGCGGCTGGCCAGGCGGCTGCGCGGGCGCCGCGTCACCGTCGTGACCTCCAGCCTCGCCGTCCTCGACGTGCTGCGCGCCGACCCCGAGGTCGAGCTGCTGCTGCTCGGCGGCATGCTGCGCAGGCCGTACCACTCGCTGGTCGGGATGCTGACGGAGGGCGCGCTGCGGCAGGTGGTGGCCGACCGGGTGTTCCTGGGCGCCAGCGGCGTGCGCCCCGACGGGCAGCTCGTCGACACCACGCTGGCCGAGGTGCCGCTGAAGCGGGCCATGATGGCCGCCGCCGGGCAGGTGGTGCTGCTCGTCGACCGGCACAAGTTCCCCGGCACCGGCGCCCTGCGGGTGTGCGGGCCCGAGGACATCGATGTGATCGTCACCAACGACGGCGCCGACCAGGCGACGCTGCGCACCTGCGCCTCGGCGGGAGCCGAGGTGCTGCTCACGTGAAGGGATGAGGATGAGGCTGGCCGTTCTCGGCGGCGGAGGCTTCCGGGTCCCGCTCGTCTACGGCGCGCTCCTGCGCGACACCGCCAAGCCGCGCGTGGAGGAGGTGGTGCTCTACGACGTCTCGCCCGAGCGGCTGGAGGCCGTCTCCCACGTCCTGCGCGGGCTGGCCGCCGGGCACGACGACCCGCCCCGCGTCCACGTCACGACCGACCTCGACGCCGCGCTGCGTGACGCGTCGTTCGTCTTCTCGGCCATCCGGGTCGGCGGGCTGGCCGGCCGCACCGCCGACGAACGCGTGGCGCTGGAGCTGGGCCTCGTCGGCCAGGAGACGACCGGGCCGGGCGGGGTGGCCTACGGGCTGCGTACCGTGCCGGTCGCGGTGCGGGTGGCCGAGCGGGTGGCCGCCCTGGCGCCCCGGGCGTGGGTCATCAACTTCACCAACCCCGCCGGGATGGTCACCGAGGCGATGCGGCGGGTGCTCGGCGACCGCGTTATCGGCATCTGCGACACGCCGATCGGGCTGGTCCGGCGGGCCGCCCGCGCCCTCGGGCTCGACCCGGCACGGGTGTCGCCCGGCTACGTGGGGCTCAACCATCTCGGGTGGCTGTGCGGGCTCACGTACGAGGGGCGCGACGTGCTGCCCCGGCTGCTGGCCGACGACGCGGCGCTGCGGCGGGTCGAGGAGGCCCGGCTGCTGGGCGCCGACTGGGTGCGCTCGCTGGGGGCGCTGCCCAACGAGTACCTGTACTACTACTACTTCGCCAGGGAGGCGGTGGCCGCCGGCGCGGGGCGCACCCGGGGCGAGTCGCTGCTGGAGCAGCAGGACCGGTTCTACGCCGCCGTACGCGCCCGGCCCGGCGACGCGCTGGCCGAGTGGCGCAGGGCCCGGCAGGAGCGCGACGCGAGCTACATGGCGGAGGCCCGCGACAGCGCCGACGCCGGCGAGCGGGACGCCGCCGACCTGGAGGCCGGCGGGTACGAGGGGGTCGCGCTGGCCCTCATGGCCGCCATCGCCAGGGGCGAGCCCGCCACCATGATCCTCAACGTGCGCAATGGGGCCGCCGTGCCCGGCCTGCCGGACGACGCCGTGGTGGAGATCCCCTGCGCGGTCGACGGCTCCGGCGTGCGCCCGCTGGCCACCAGCCCGCTGCCGGGCCGCTTCCTGGGGCTGATGCAGCAGGTCAAGGCGATGGAGCAGACGACCATCGAGGCCGCGCTGACCGGGTCGTCGGGGCTGGCGGCGGCGGCGTTCGCGCTGCATCCGCTGGTCGACTCGGTGACGACGGCCCACCGGCTGCTGGACGGCTACCGCGCCCGCATCCCCGAGCTGGCCGCCGTGCTGCCGGGCTGACGCGCGCCGCCCGTGCGGCCCGGTCTCGGGTCACCACCCCTCGGAAGCGGGGCCGTGGCTCGCGGCGCGAGGTCAGGTGGCCGGTTGGGGGTTCTGAGCGCGCAGGCGAAGCTCGCCGTTCTCGACGTCCACCGTCACCTCGCCGCCCTCGGTGACCTCGCCCGTCAGCAACATCGCCGACAGCCGGTTGTCCAGCTCCCGCTGCACCGTGCGGCGCAGCGGCCGGGCACCGAACTCCGGCTGGTAACCGCGCCCCACCAGCCAGTCCTTGGCCTCGTCCGTGACCGTCAGCGCCACGTCCTGGCCGCGCAGCCGCTGCCGGGTGCGCTCCAGCAGCAGGTCCACGATCTGGCGGAGCTGGTCGCGCTCCAGCCGCCTGAAGACGATCGTCTCGTCGATGCGGTTGAGCAGCTCCGGCCGCAGCGAGTGCCGCAGCAGGTCCATGAGCCGGTCCTCGAGCTGCTGCGGATCGCCGGAGAAGTCCAGGATGAGCTGGGCGCCGATGTTGCTGGTCATGATGACGATCGTGTTGGTGAAGTCGACCGTACGGCCGTGCCCGTCGGTCAGGCGGCCGTCGTCGAGCATCTGCAACAGGACGTTCATGACGTCCGGGTGGGCCTTCTCGACCTCGTCCAGCAGGATCACCCCGTGCGGACGGCGGCGTACGGCCTCGGTGAGCTGCCCCGCCTCCTCGTACCCGACGTATCCGGGCGGCGCGCCGATGAGCCGCGAGAGCGTGTGGCGCTCCTGGAACTCGCTCATGTCGATGCGCACCATGTGGTCCTCGCCCCCGAACAGGGCCGCGGCCAGGGCCCTGGCCAGCTCCGTCTTGCCGACGCCCGTCGGCCCGAGGAACAGGAAGCTGCCGATCGGCCGGTTCGGGTCCGACAGGCCCGCCCGCCCCCTGCGCACGGCCTCGGCGATGGCGGTGACGGCCTCGTCCTGGCCGATGACCCGTTCGTGCAGGTGCTCCTCCAGCCGCATCAGCCGGTCGCGCTCCTGCTCGGTGAGCTGGGTGACCGGGATGCCGGTGCGGCGGGAGACGACCTGGGCGATGTCCTCCACCATGACCTGCGGGACGTCGTCCGCGCCGTGCCTGGCCCGCTCCAGCTCCGGCCGGACCTTGTCGATCTGCGCGGTCAGCTCCTTGGCGCGGTCGAAGTCGTCGGAGTGGATGGCCTGGTCCTTGTCGCGGTGCAGCGCGTCGAGGCGCTCCTCCAGCTCGCGCACGTCCGCGCCGGGCGTACGCGAGCGCAGCCGCACCCGGGCCGCCGCCTGGTCCATGAGGTCGATCGCCTTGTCGGGCAGGAAGCGGTCGGACACGTAGCGGTCCGACAGGTGGGCAGCCGCGTCGAGCGCCTCGTCGGTGATGCGGACCTGGTGGTGGGCCTCGTACGCGTCGCGCAGCCCGGCCAGGATCTCGACCGTCTGCTCCACGGTGGGCTCGGAGACCAGGAGCGGCTGGAAACGGCGTTCGAGCGCGGCGTCCTTCTCGATGTTCTTGCGGTACTCGTCGATGGTCGTGGCCGCGATGACGTGCAGCTCGCCGCGGGCCAGGGCCGGTTTGAGGATGTTGGCCGCGTCCATGCCGCCCTCGGCCGAGCCCGCCCCGACCAGCGTGTGCACCTCGTCGATGAACACGATGACCTCGTCGGCGTGCGCGCGCACCTCGTCGATGACCTTCTTGATGCGCTCCTCGAACTCGCCCCGGTACTTCGTCCCCGCCACCATCCCGGTCAGGTCGAGGGCGACGACCCGCCGGTTCTTGAGCGGGTCGGGGACGCTGCCGTTCACGATGCGCTGGGCGATGCCCTCGACGATCGCGGTCTTGCCGACGCCGGGCTCGCCGATCAGGCACGGGTTGTTCTTGGTGCGCCGCGACAGCACCTCGATGCACTGCTCGATCTCGTCCTCGCGGCCCACGACCGGGTCGATGCGGCCCTGGCGGGCCTCCTCGGTGATGTCGCGGCCGTACTCGTCGAGCGAGGGCGTGTCGGTGGCGGGACGGCCCGCGCCGCCGCCCGCACGGGCCGCGCCGGAGAGGAGGGCCTGCTGCAGCTCGTTCGCCGTGACGCCCTGCTCGTGGAGGAGGCGGGCGGCGAGGGAGTCGGGGTTGGCGGCCAGCGCGAGCAGGAGGTGCTCGGGCCCGATGTACGACGACTGCAGCGCCCGCGAGATGCGCTGGGCGTCCAGGATGGCGCGCTTGGCCGCCGGGGACAGCGTCGTGGGCGGCTCGCCGGCCTGGCCTGGACCGGCGGCGGCGGCGATCCGGTCGCGCAGCCGCCCGACGTCCACCCCGGCGCCGCGCAGCATGGCCTGCACGGTCTCGGACCCGGCCAGCGCGTCGAGCAGGTCGAGGACGTCGAGGTCGGGTGCGCCGCGCCGGCCGGCGTCCTCCAGCGCCTGGCTGAGCACCTCCCTGGCCTCGGCGCTGAGCATCCGGCCCACGTCCACCCGCTGCACGCCGGGGCGGGACGGCGGCCAGCCCTCCATCCCCCCGAACACGCGGCCGGTGAGCTCTTCGAACCCCCTGAACGGGTCCCCGCCGAAGAATGATCTGAACGGCATGTCCGACATGGCTGATGCCCCCCTAGCGCTCAGGGGACATCTAGCCGCATATGCCGCAAGTCATAGCAAGTATTCGGCAAAGCATCCGGCCACGGCCGTGGCCTACCCACCGGTCCGTCCGGGCGGACCAGGGGCTCGCCCGCTCGGGAGTCACCCGGTCGCGACGGCGTCGGCGATGGGCGTGTCGCCGGAGACGAGCTCCAGCGTCCGCCCGGCCGTGCCGGGGTCGCCCAGCAGCGCCACGATCACGGCGGCCACGTCGTCGCGGGGCACCGAGCCCGGCGGCACCTCGGCGGCCAGCCGGACCAGCCCGGTGCCCGGCTCGTCGGTGAGGCGGCCGGGGCGCAGGATCGTCCAGTCCAGGTCGCGGGCGCGCAGGTCGTCCTCGGCCTCGGTCTTGGCCGTGATGTACGCGGCCCACACCGCGTCGCGGCCGGGCACGGGCGGCCTGCCCGCGCCCATCGACGAGATCTGGACGAACCGCCGCACCCCCGCGCGCTCGGCCGCGTCCGCGAGCAGCACCGAAGCGGCCCGGTCCACGGTGTCCTTGCGCGCCACGCCGCTGCCCGGCCCCGCCCCGGCCGCGAACACCACGGCGTCCGCCCCCTCGACGATCCGCGCGACCTCCTCGACGCCCGCGCTCTCCAGGTCGCACACCACGGCCTCGGCTCCGGCGGCCGCCACGTCGGCCACGTGCGCCGGGTTGCGCACCAGCCCCACCGCGCTCCCCACCGTGCTCCGCAATGCGCTCCCCACCGCGCTCCCCACTGTGGCCTCCGCTGTGTCCCCCACAGGGCCCGAAGTGAGCCGGGCCGCCAGCTTCAGCGCGATCTTGCCGTGTCCACCCGCGATGATGATCCGCATCCCGTCATGGTGT
Organism: Nonomuraea antimicrobica; assembly: GCF_039536965.1. Lineage (NCBI taxonomy): Bacteria > Bacillati > Actinomycetota > Actinomycetes > Streptosporangiales > Streptosporangiaceae > Nonomuraea > Nonomuraea antimicrobica. The sequence goes on from NZ_BAAAZP010000172.1 coordinate 38,739, forward strand.
CATGGACGCATGCGTGACTTCCCGCAGACGCCCACGCCCGCCTTCCTCTTCGACCTCGACGGCACCCTGATCGACAGCGTCTACCAGCACGTGCTGGCCTGGCGGCAGGCGCTGTCCGGGATGGGCATCGACCTGTCGGTGTGGCGCATCCACCGGCGCATCGGCATGAGCGGCGGGCTGTTCGTCAGCGCGCTGCTGCGCGAGACGGGGCTCAAGCTGACCCAGGAGGAGATACACGAGCTGCAGACCACCCACGCCGAGGCGTACGAGCAGCAGGTCGGCTCCGTCAGGCCGCTGCCCGGCGCGACGGAGCTGCTGGCCGAGCTGACCGCGCGCGGCGTGCCGTGGGCCATCGCCACCAGCGGCTACGCCCGTACGGCCCGCCTGTCGCTGGGCCTGCTCGGCCTGCCCGAGGACACGCCGATGGTCACCCGCGACCTCGTGCGCCGGGCCAAGCCCGACCCCGACCTGTTCCTCGCCGGTGCGGCACTGGTACACGTGGATCCCCGGCATGCCATGGTGGTGGGCGACAGCGTCTGGGACCTGCTCGCCGCCCGCCGGGCCGGCGCGCTGGGCATCGGGTTGCTGTCCGGTGGGTACGGCAGGGACGAGCTCGAGCGGGCGGGCGCCTTCAGGGTGTACGCGGATCCGGCTGACATGCTGGACCGGCTCGACGAACTCGGCGTCCGGCAGAGCGACTAGCCGGGCCGCCTAGGTGGGAATATCACTGCGACCCCCCGAGCTGGATCATGCGTATCCCCCACAGAGGAGCTGAAATGGACTTGGCAGACATCGGCGTCACCGGCCTGGCGACCATGGGGCGCAACCTGGCCAGGAACCTGGCCAGGCACGGGTACGCGGTGGCGGTGCACAACCGTTCGTCGGGCCGCACGCGGCAGTTGGTGCAGGAGTTCGGCGGCGAGGGCACGTTCGTGCCGTCGGAAGACCTCGCCGGGTTCGTGGCCTCGCTGAAGCGGCCACGGCGGGCGATCATCATGGTGAAGGCGGGAGCGGGCACCGACGCGGTGATCGAGCAGCTCGCCGACCTGATGGAGCCCGGCGACATGATCGTCGACGGCGGCAACGCGCACTTCGCGGACACCCGCCGCCGCGAGGCCGCGCTGCGCGAGCGCGGCCTGCACTTCGTCGGCACCGGCATCTCCGGCGGCGAGGAGGGCGCGCTGCTCGGCCCGAGCATCATGCCGGGCGGGTCGAAGGAGTCGTGGGAGGCGCTCGGCCCGATCCTTCAGGACATCGCGGCCAAGGTGGACGGCGTGCCGTGTTCGGTGCACGTGGGCCCCGACGGCGCCGGGCACTTCGTGAAGATGGTGCACAACGGCATCGAATACTCCGACATGCAGCTCATCGCGGAGTCGTACGACCTGCTGCGCCAGGCCCTGGGGGCGACGCCGGCCGAGCTGGCCGAGGTGTTCAGGGAGTGGAACCGGGGCGAGCTCGACTCGTACCTGATCGAGATCACCGCCGAGGTGCTCGACCAGGTCGACGCCGAGACCGGCAAGCCGTTCGTGGACGTCGTGGTCGACCAGGCCGAGCAGAAGGGCACCGGCCGCTGGACCGTGCAGAGCGCGCTCGACCTGGGCGTGCCGGTGACGGGCATCGCCGAGGCGACGTTCGCCCGCGCGTTGTCCGGCCACCCCGAGCAGCGGGCCGCGGCCCGGTCGCTGAGCGGGCCCGACCTGTCCGGCGTCGGCGGGCGCGACCTGGTCGACGACGTACGCCACGCCCTGTACGCCTCCAAGATCGTGGCCTACGCCCAGGGCTTCGACCAGATGGCGGCGGCCTCGAAGGAATACGGCTGGGACCTCGACCTCGGGGCCATGGCCACGATCTGGCGGGGCGGCTGCATCATCCGGGCCAAGTTCCTCGACCGGATCCGGGCCGCGTACGACGCGAACCCGCAGCTCCCGACGCTGCTGGCCGACCCGGCGTTCGCCGGGGCGCTGGAGAGCGCGCAGGAGGCGTGGCGGCGCGTGGTCACCACGGCGGTGCAGATCGGCGTGCCGACGCCCGGCTTCTCCTCGGCCCTGGCCTACTACGACGGGCTGCGCCGCGACCGCCTCCCGGCGGCGCTGGTGCAGGGGCTGCGCGACTACTTCGGCGCGCACACCTACCACCGCGTGGACAAGGAGGGCGCCTTCCACACCGACTGGTCCGGCGACCGCTCGGAACGCCCGGCCTAGCGCCCGGCGGCGGTCGTCTCCGCGTGGATGCGCCGCGAGCAGGGTCAGCGGCCGTCCACGGTGGTCGGGTTGGCGACGGCCGTCACCACGCAGAAGCCGAGCGGCCCGGCGGTGTCGTGCACGGTCACCTGCCCGGTCGCGACGCCGTCGGCGCTGACGTGCCCGGCCGACTCCATGCCGACGAACTCGCCCTCCGGTGGCCGGGCCAGCGTGAGCGTGTAGTCGGCGTTGATGAAGCGCAGCCCGCCGGCCTGCACGTTGCTGAGCGGGCTGGCGAAGTCGGCGGCCAGTGCCGCGCGGACGAACGGGGTCAGCGGCTCGTCGTCCACCAGCGGATGCCGTTCGCGCATCCACACCCGTCCCGCGCCGGGAGCGCCCCACGGGGTCAGCCGCCACAGGTCGAACGGCGGCGTCCACGCGCCGCCCTCCTCCGGCGGCCCCGAGGGCGGCGGCTCGTCCCAGGCGGGCGTGGCCAGCAGGGGCTCGCCTTCGGGCTGCTCGCCCTGCCGCAGCAGCACCGCGCAGGCCCGCCCGATCACGCCCTGGTCGGTGGAGATCGTGGCGTCGGCCACCCGGATCCTGCGGCCGTCCCTGACCAGGGACGTCTCCACTCTGACCGGCAGCAGAGGGCTGTTGCGGAACAGGTCGACGGTCAGCCGGGCGAAGCGCAGGCCGGGCCCGGCGTGGCGCTCCTCCAGGGCACGGGCGGCCAGCCCGCCGAGCAGGCGGCCGTGCAGCATGTCGGGGGACCAGGGGCCGCGGGCGCGCGGCGCGGGGACGAGCTCGTCCCTCTTTCGCGTGAAGAACGCTGACGTCGACGACACAGAATCAGATTCTAGAGGAGCAGGCGGCGGCCGAGCGCGCGCAGGCGCTCCTTCAGCTCGGGCGGGTCCAGCACCTCGAAGTCCACGTCGAGGAAGGCCACCACCACGGCCATCAGGTGCAGGTCGTCGCCGCGCAGCGTGAGCACGCAGCGGTCGTCGCCGACCGGCTCCACGGTGCCGGAGGTCTGCCCGGCCAGCCGCTCGGCGGGGGCGTGCACCAGGAACCGGGCCCGCATCGGCCACATCTCGTGGATCAGGCGGTTGTCCAGCCAGGCGGCCACGTCGGGCGCGGGCGGCTCGCGCGGGGCGAACCGGGGGCCGTTGGGGGTGCGCAGCCGGATCCGGTCGGCCCGGTACGTGCGCCAGTCGCGCCGGTCGGCGTCCCAGCCGACCAGGTACCAGCGGTTGCCCTTGCTGACCAGGCTGTGCGGCTCGGCCCTGCGCGTCGCGGGCTCGCCCCGGTGGCCCGTGTAGTCGAAGCGGAGCTGCTCGCGGTCACGGCAGGCGGCGGCGATGTGGGTGAGCACCTCGGCGTCGACGGTGGGGCCGTCGCGGTTGATCCGTACGGTGTGGGTCTGCAGCGTGTTGACCCGGTCGCGCAGGCGGGCGGGCAGCACCTGCTCCAGCTTGGCCAGCGCTCGCAGGGAGGTCTCCTCGATGCCGGTCACGGTGCCGTTCGCGGCCGTACGCAGCCCCACCGCCACCGCCACGGCCTCCTCGTCGTCCAGCAGCAGCGGCGGCAGCCGCGCGCCCGCGCCCAGGCGGTAGCCGCCCGCGACCCCCGGCGTGGACTGCACCGGGTAACCGAGGCCGCGCAGCCGTTCGACGTCGCGGCGGACCGTACGCGGGGCCACGCCGAGCCGTTCGGCCAGGTCGGCGCTGGACCAGTCGCGACGGCTCTGCAGGAGGGACAGCAGGCGCAGCAATCGGGTTGAGGCGGGCAACATGTCCCTATTGTGGCCCGTCTCTGGCCGCAATGGCGCCTAGCTTGCCGGGCATGGAGAAATTCGTGATCGACATAGCGCAGGACCGGCTCGACGATCTGCGCGAGCGGCTGGACAGGACGATCTGGCCCGACGCGCTCGGCGGGGCCGGATGGTCGTACGGGGTGCCGCCGGAGGCGGTGCGGGAGCTGGCGGCGTACTGGCGGGAGGGTTACTCCTGGCGCGCGCACGAGGCGCGGCTGAACGCGCTGCCGCAGTACACGACCGAGATCGACGGGCAGCGCGTGCACTTCGCCCACGTCCGCTCGGCGCGGCCCGACGCGACGCCGCTGCTGCTGACCCACGGCTGGCCCAGCTCCTTCGCGGACTTCTCGCACGTGGCGGCGCCGCTCAGCCGGGACTTCCACGTGGTCGTCCCGTCCATCCCGGGCTTCGCCTTCTCCAGCCCCAGCCGGGAGCCCGGCTGGGGCGTGCGGCGGGTCGCCGCCGCGTGGGTCTCGCTGATGGACCAGCTCGGTTACGACCGGTTCGGCGTGCAGGGCGGCGACTTCGGCTCGCTCATCTCAGCCGCCGTCGGCCGCGCCGCCCCTGGACGGGTGATCGGGGTGCACCTGAACGCGTCCGTGACCGCGTTCCCCACCGACGACCTGTCCGGCCTCACGGACGAGGAACGGGCGCGGGCCGGTGGGGTGGAGAAGTGGCAGCAGGTCTCCGGGTACGCCGTCATCCAGGGCACCCGCCCGCAGACCCTCGCCTACGCCCTGACCGACTCGCCCGCCGGGCTGCTCGCCTGGAACCTCGACGCGTTCGCCTCCTGGGGCGCCTCCTGGGGCGCCTCCTGGGGCGCCTCCTGGGGCGCCTCCTGGGGTCAGGACGTGGGCGGGCTCGCCCCGGACGACGTCCTGACCAACGTGGCCCTCTACTGGTTCACCAGGACCGCCGGCTCGTCCGGCCGCCTCTACCGGGAGAGCGCCCCCGACTGGGCCCCGCCCGCCGAGCCCGACCCGACGCCGACCGGCATCGCGCTCTTCCCCGGGGACTCGACCGTGCGCCGCTACGCCGACCAGGTGCACAACGTGGTGCACTGGTCGGAGTACGAGCGGGGCGGGCACTACGCCGCCCTCCAGGCCCCGGACCTGTTCGTGGACGACCTCAGGGCGTTCTTCTCCGGCCTCGGCTGACCGCTTCGAGTGAGACAGCCGCAGGCGCGGGTGCGGGGCCGGGTGGATCTCGGGGCGGGATGCGCCGTAAGCTCCCCCAATGCGCGATCTAGGTGAGGACCCCCGGCCGGCCCGGGGTGCGGTACGCGAGATCCACCTGCTCCAGGGGGCCGCCACCCTGGCCTACTCTCCCGACCTCGACGGCCTGGCCGACCCCGGGGAGATCGTCTGGGCGTGGGTCCCGTACGAGGAGGACCCGTCGCGGGGCAAGGACCGGCCGCTGCTGATCGTCGGCCGCTCCGGGCGCAGGCTGCTGGGCATGATGCTGTCCAGCAGGGGCGACGACGGCCCCGACTGGCTCGAACTGGGCACGTGGGGGCGTGACGAGCGGGTGTCGTACGTGCGGCTCGACCGGGTCTTCGTGCTGGACGAGGACGACATCCGGCGCGAGGGCGCGGTGCTCGACGGGGAGCGGTTCGCCCGGGTCGCGGCGCGGCTCATGAAGACCCACGGCTGGGGCACCGGCTGACGACGGCCCCCGCCCATGTGCTGGTCCGTGCTTGGGGCGCGTGTCGGGGAGTGCCGCCACCGAAAGTGTCTTGGCCCGTCAAATCAGCTCTGAGCTGGGGGCGCTCAGCGTCCTGCTGCCAGCTCAGCTCGAGGCGTCGGCCGCGCATGGCCAAAACCAGCCGCGCCCTCCTGGCGCGAAATATCATGATCGTTCATGAAATTCGTGACCGTCCTCGTCCTCCTGCTCGCGGTGTGCGGCGCAGACATGAGCGCGACGCGGGTGGCCACGTGGCGGCTGACGTACGCGGTGCGGGGATTGACCGGAGAGATGGCTTCCACGGAATTCGGCGCGATAGGCGCCACCGGACGGGGACAGGCCTGGGCTTTGCTGGAGCGGAGCCGACGAGAAAGCAGTTCCCGGTCCTGGACGATGCTCCGCTGGGACGGCCTCTCCTGGCGGCCCACCGCGCTGCCGAAGGGTGTCAAGGGCTCCAACGCGGAGTTCGCCGCCTCCCCCTCAGGCGACGACCTGTGGATGTTCACCGGGGACCGCCCGTTCCAACTGACCGGCGACCGGTGGGTGCATCGCCCGTGGGCCAGCAGGTTCGCGCGTGAATCCGTCGCTGTCGGGGCCAAGGACGACGTCTGGATCTCCGAGTACGGCGGCCCGGACGACTATTCCGGATCCGGGCTCAGCCACTGGGACGGAGGCTCGTGGAAACCGGTTCCCGAGTCGAGCCCGTACGGCGACCATGACTGGGTCTCGCGCGTCGCCGCCCCCGACAGGGGCGAGGTATGGGCGGTGGCCCATTCCCAGGGAGTGGCCACAGTGATACGGCGGGACAGCTCCGGATGGGTCACCACTCCCCTTCCTCCCGCGCCCGGGTGCCCTCCTTCGCCCGCCGGCGGCTTCTACGGTATGGCGGCCCGCGCCCACGACGACGTGTGGCTGGTGACGCAGAGCCGCTCCGAGCGGTCCGGGTCCTGCGAGCTGCCGGGCCGCGGTATGGTCGCGCGCTGGGACGGCACCGCGTGGACGTGGCTGGACCTGCCGCTGACCGCGACCTGGCTGCCCGCCGTCCGCGCCGACCGGGTCGGCGGCGTGTGGATCGCCGTCAACCCCGCCCACGGACAGTCGTACGTGCTCAACTTTCGCGACGGCCGCTGGACCAGATCGACGCTGCCCGCGGAAGGAGGGTGGGCGGGATTCGTGGACATCGTCCCGGTGCCGGGCACCACCCGGCTATGGGCTCTGGCCCGGCGCGTCGACGGCACCCTGCTGATCTACGAGCTGGACTGACCGCCCGCCTATCAGGGCACCGTTGATGTCGCCTCGATCCGAATCCGGCTCCGAAACCCAGTCATGTGATCACGGGACACGCCCTTAGTCCAGGGCGGCGCGGGCGCGGTGCTCGCATTCCCGCAGGGTGAGCCCTGCCAGCGCCTCCCGTACCGCGGGCACGCAGACCGCGGCCATCGACAGGCTCGTCACCCCCAGCCCGGCCAGCAGCGGCGCCATCAGCGGGTCGCCGGCCGCCTCGCCGCACACCCCGACCGGCTTGCCCGCCTCGCGGCCGGCCCGCGCGCACAGGGCGATCAGCTCCAGCAGGGCGGGCTGGCGCGGGTCGAGCAGGTCGGCCAGGACGGGGTGCTGGCGGTCGGCGGCGAAGGTGTACTGGGCCAGGTCGTTCGTCCCGATGCTGAGGAAGTCGACCTCGCGCAGCAGCCGGTCCGCGCGCAGGGCGGCGGCCGGGACCTCGACCATCACGCCCACCTGGGCGATGCCCCTGGCCCGCGCCCGCCGGGCGAAGTCGCCCGCCTCCGACGCGGTGGTGACCATGGGCGCCATCACCCACGGCCGGGCGGCCGTCCGCCGCGCCGCCTCGGCGATCGCGTCGAGCTGCGTGTCGAGGACGCCGGGCAGCACCCGGTCCACGCGCACCCCCCGCACGCCCAGGGCGGGGTTGTCCTCCGCGGGCAGCCCCAGGAACGGCAGCGGCTTGTCGGTGCCCGCGTCGAGCGTGCGCACGACCACGTGCTCCGCCTGCCCGAACACCTCCGCGTACGCGCTCACCTGCTCCTCGTACGACGGCGCCTGCCTGCGGTCGAGGAACAGGAACTCCGTCCTGAACAGGCCCACCCCCTCCGCGCCCGGCCGCAGGTCGGCGGCCGAGCCGATGTTGAGCAGCAGCTTGACCGGATGCCCGTCGGCGGTCCTGCCCGGCCCTCGCAGCGCCGCGAGCCTGGCCACGCGGGCCCGTTCGGCCACGGCCACCTCGGCCGCCTGGCTCTCGGTGAGCCCGACCGCGACCTCGCCGGTGCCCCCGTCGACGCCGATCACCGTGCCGTCGCCGAGACCCATGACGCCGGGACAGGCCACCACGGCGGGCAGGCCCTTGGCGCGGGCCAGGATCGCGGTGTGGCTGGTGGGGCCGCCGCGCTCGGTGACCAGGGCCAGTACGTCGGGGCCCAGGCCCACGGTGTCGGCGGGGGAGAGGTCACCGGCGACCAGCACGTACGGATGGCCGGGCGCGGGCAGGCCGGGCATCGGCAGGCCGAGCGCGTACGCCACCGCCCGGTTCCTGAGGTCGTCGAGGTCGGCGGCCCGCTCGGCGAGGTAGCCGCCGAGCGCCGCCAGGGTGTCGCGGTGCCGGGTGAAGGCCGTGTCGAGGGCGTGGGCGGCGTCCGTACCGTCGCGGGCCAGGGCTTCGGCCTCCTCCAGCAGCACGGGATCCTCGGCGATCATGGCGAGGGCCTCGAGGATCTCGGCGGCCGGCCCGTCGGCCGCGGCGGCGCGCCGGTTGAGGTCGGTGGCCACCGCCTCCAGGGACTTGGCGACCTCGGCCGCCTCGGCCGCAGGGTCGGTGACGGCGCGGGCCTGC
>NZ_BAAAZP010000173.1:0-22631 GCF_039536965.1 Nonomuraea antimicrobica
CCGCCGACGTGGCCGCCCTGCTCGCGCGGCGCAGGGCCGAGGCCGAGCGCGCCGCCCCGCGGTCGGGCGCCTGGCTCGGCGCCGCCGCCGACGCCGCCACCAGGGGCGTCACCTGGAACCGCATCTACGCGCCCGACCTCGGCCGGGTGCTCACGCCGACCTCCCGGGACTTCGTCTCGGAGCGGCGCAGGGGCTTCTACGGCACCTGGGCGCTGCACGCGTGGGACACGTTCTTCACCGGCCTGGTCGCCTCCACCGTCGACCGCGACCACGCCCGCGAGATCTTCGGCCAGATCCTGCCCTTCGCCGACGCCGCGGGCATGATCCCCAACCGCGTGTCCGACGACAAGGGCGTCACCGCCGACCGCTCGCAGCCGCCGGTGGGCGCGCTGACCGTGCGCAAGGCGTACCTGGCCGGTGGGCTGTCGGACGAGACTCGCGACCGGGAGCTGCTCGCCGAAACGTTCCCCGCGCTGCTGGCCTGGCACGACTGGTGGCCCCGAGCCCGCCGCGGCCCGTACGGCCTGCTCGCCTGGGGCTCCGACCCCATCGACGGCGACCCCGGCTCGGCCACTCTCGACCGGACGAAACGGGAGTCCGGCCTGGACGACTCGCCCATGTACGACGAGGTGGCCTACGACCCCGCCACCCACACGATGAACCTGGCCGACGTCGGGCTGGTCGCGCTGCACATCGCCGACGCCGAGGCGCTCGCCGCCATCGCCGGCACGCTGGGCGCGGACGACGTCGCACGACGGCTGCGCGACCAGGCCGCGAAGGCGCGGGCGGAGGCCGACCCGCTGCTGTGGGACGCCGACCGCGGCGGCTACCGGAACCTGCACGCCGACGGGACACACGACCCGCACGTCTCGCCCACCCTGCTCTACCCGCTGCTGGCCGGCATGCCGGACGCCGCCAGGGCCGCCGACCTGGCCGCCCGGCTGCTGCGTCCGCAGACGCTCGGCGGCGATCCGCCGCTGCCCAGCGTGGCCCGCGACGACCCCGGCTACGCGGCGACGTACTGGCGCGGGCGCATCTGGGCGCCGATGGCGTTCCTCGCGATCGAGGGCCTGCGCCGCTACGACCTGACCGAGGCCACCCGGCCGCTGGTCGGCGCGCTGCTGCGGTTGTTCCTGTCCGAATGGGACAAGCACAGCCACGTCCGCGAGAACTACCCGGCCACCTCCGGCGAGGACGTCCGGGCGTTCCAGGCGCGCTCCGACGGGCTGATGGCCTGGGGCGGCCTGCTCGCCTACCTCGCGTACGGAGAACTCGCCGACGCCAGGGAGGACGGCTGGCGCTTCGCGCACCCAGGAGAGCCCGCGGAGCTGGCCAACCTGCCGCTCGGCGACGGCCGGCTCACCGTGGCCGCCGGTGACCGGCTCACCGTGACGCTCGACGGCCGCCCGCTGCTCGACGCCGCGCCGGGGGTCGTCGTCACCGCCTACCGGCGTACCGCGGGCGAGGTCACCGGGATCGCCCGCGGCAGCGGCGATCTCCACGTCAGCCCGCCGGGGGACGGCGCCCCCGTACGGGTGCCGGTCTCCGCCGAACCGAAGCCCTTCCGCATAACCCGTGACGGCACAGCCCGTGACGACCGACACGACAACGATGGGGGAATGCCCGCGTGACAAGGGAATCCGAGACAACGGCCGACATCCTCGTGGCCGGCGGCGGGCTCGGCGGCGTGGCCGCCGCGCTGGCCGCGCTGCGCAGGGGCCGGTCCGTGCTTCTCGTCGAGGAAACCGACTGGATAGGCGGGCAGCTCACCAGCCAGGGCGTGCCACCGGACGAGCACACCTGGATCGAGCAGTTCGGCTGCACCCGCAGCTACCGCAGGCTGCGTGACGCGATCCGGGACCACTACCGGACCTGGTACCCGCTGACCGACGAGGCCCGCGCCCGCCCCGACCTCAACCCCGGCGAGGGGCGGGTCTCCCGGCTGTGCCACGAGCCCAGGGTGGCCGCCGCCGTGCTGGACGCCATGGTCGCGCCGTACGTGTCGGCGGGCCGGCTGCGCATCCTGTACGGCCACAAGGTCGTCGGCGCCACTGTGGACGGCGACCGGGTGCGCGCCGTCACCGTCGAGGCGGCGGACGGGCACCGGCTGGAGGTGGCGGCGCCGTACGTGCTGGACGCCACGGAGCTGGGCGACCTGCTGCCGCTCACCGGCGCCGAGCACGTCACCGGCTTCGAGTCCCGGCACGACACCGGCGAGCCCAGCGCCCCCGATGAGGCGCAGCCGGCGAACATGCAGGCGTTCTCCTGGGTGTTCGCGATCGAGCACCGGGCCGGTGAGGACCACACGATCGACCGGCCCGCGGGCTACCGGGACTGGGCCCGCTACCAGCCGCCGAAGTGGCCGAACCCGCTGCTCAGCCTGAGCGCGCCCGACCCGAGGACGCTGGAGACGGTGGCCCGCGCCTTCACCCCGAACCCGGCGCCGGCCCCGTTCGTCGCCGACCAGCGGGCGGACCCGGGCGACAAGGAGCTGTGGGCCTTCCGCCGGGTGCTGTCGCGCAACCTGTACCGGCCGGGGTTCGCCGCCAGCGACGTCACCATCGTCAACTGGCCGATGATCGACTACCTGCCCGGCCCGCTGATCGGCGTCAGCGCCGAGGAGCGTGACAAGCACCTGGCCGGCGCCCGCGAGCTGAGCATGAGCATGCTCTACTGGCTGCAGACCGAGGCGCCGCGCGAGGACGGCGGCACCGGCTGGCCGGGGCTGCGGCTGCGCGGCGACGTGCTGGGCACCACCGACGGGCTGGCCAAGGCACCCTACATCCGCGAGTCGCGGCGGATCGAGGCCCGCTACCGGATCGTCGAACAGGACCTGTCGCTGACGGTGCGCGGCGAGGCGGGCGCGGTCGCCTACCCCGACTCGGTCGGGATCGGCATGTACCGCATCGACCTGCACCCCTCGACCGGCGGCGACACGTACATCGACGTCGCCAGCTCGCCGTTCCAGATCCCGCTCGGCGCGCTCCTGCCGGTCCGGCTGCGCAACCTGCTGCCCGCGGCCAAGAACATCGGGACCACCCACATCACCAACGGCTGCTACCGCCTGCACCCGGTGGAGTGGAACATCGGCGAGGTGGCGGGGACGCTCGCCGCCCACTGCCTCGACAACGGGCTGGAGCCCGAGCAGGTGCACGCGGACGGCGCGCGGCTGCGGGCGTTCAGGAGCGAGCTGGTCGCCGACGGCGTCGAGCTGGCCTGGCCCGAGATCAGGGGGTACTGATGGCGGTCGACGGCCGCCGGCTGCTCGGCGGCGTGATGATCCCCCTCGTCACCCCGATGAGCGAGCCGGGCCTCCCCTCGGGACAGGCGGCGAAGGCGCTGCTCCACGGGCTCGCCGCGGCGGGCGCGCGCAGTTTGATGCTGTTCGGCAGCAACGGCGAGGGCCCGTTGCTGCCGGTCTCCGCGCTGACGGAGTTCGCCGTCCAGGTGGCCGGGCAGTGGCGCGAGCTGACCGGCGGGCCGGTGCTGTGCAACGTCACGGCGGCAGGGACGGCTGAGGCGCGGCAGCGCGCGGCGGCGGTCGCCCCGGCCGAGCCCGACGCGCTCGTGCTCAGCCCGCCCATCTACTTCCGGCACCGCGACGACGAGATCGCCGCCCACTACGAGGCCCTGGCCGGCCTCGGCACCCCGGTGGTCGCCTACAACGCCCCCCGCTACAGCAACCCGCTCGGCCCGGACACGATCGACCGGCTGGTGGCCATGCCGCACGTGGTGGGCATCAAGGACAGCTCAGGCGACCTCGACCTGCTGGGCCACATCGTCTCCGCCGCCAGGCGCCGGCCGGACTTCGGCGTGAGCCAGGGGGCGGAGACGCAGTTGCTCGCGGCGCTGCGCCTCGGCGCCGACGGCATCGTCCCCGGCATCGCGAACCTGGCGCCGGATCTCTCGGTCGAGCTCGTCGCGGCCCACGAGAGCGGCAGGGACGGCGACGCGGAGGAGGCGCAGCGCGTGCTCACCCGGCTGCTCGCCCTCCACTCGATCCGGCCCGGGGTGCCCGCGATCAAGGCGCTGCTCGACGACCGCGGGCTGTGCCCCCCACACGTGGCCGCGCCACTCGTGCCCTGCACCGAGGCCGAACGGCGCGACCTGAACGCCTTACTCGCCAACGACGAAGCACATCTCTTCCCCCGGAGGTAGCACGTGGCACCGTCAGAATCCTGGTCCATCAGCATCGGCCGCAGGGCGTTCGGCAAGGGCCTGGCCGCAGCGTCACTGGCCGCCGCGCTCGGCCCCGCCCTGCCGGCGAGCGCGGCGGCCGCGCGGCGCGCGCCGGTCACCTTCGACGAAACCACGCTGTGGGACAACACCGTGGACCCTCTGGAGAGCTATCACGTCCACGGGCTGACGGTGCTGCCCGACGACTCCATCCTCGTCGTCACCGAGGGACGGCACGAGGTGTGCGACGCCGGCCCCCGGGATCTGGTGCTGCGCCGCAGCCCCGACGGGGGCAACACCTGGGAGGCGACGCGGACGCTGGTGACCTCGGTCGGCGGGGAGTCGTGGGGCAACCCGGCGTTCGTCGTCGACCGGACCACCGGCGGCGTCTTTCTGTTCTACATGCTCTCCACCCGGCTGCCGGAGAACACGACCTGCTCCGGTGACAAGGGCGACCTCTACATGATCTCCAGCGCGGACGGCGGCAGCACCTGGAGCCAGCCGCGCGCCCTGTCCGGACTGTTCGACCACTTCCCGTACGACTGGGCGCTGCACGGCCCAGGGCCGGGCCACGGCATCCAGCTCGACAACGGCAGGCTGCTGCTCAACTGCTCCCACCGCCGGGTGATCGTCGGCAACACCGTCGAGCAGCGGTACTACGGCGTGGCGTCGATCTACAGCGACGACCACGGCCAGACCTGGCAGGCCACCGCCGAGGTGCCGGTCTCCGTCGCCTACCCGATCAACGAGGCCAGGGTGATCCAGCGCTCCGACGGCACGGTGCTGGTCAACGGCCGCGCCGCGGCGGGCGGGAACCGGCAGCGGATCGTGTCGGTCAGCTCCGACCGCGGGCTGACCTGGTCGGCGCCGCGGCTGGACGGGTCCACCGGCACGTTCAACGCCGTGGACGCGAGCCTGCTGCGCTACAGCGGCGGGCCGGGCTCGTCGGAGGTCGGCCGGGTGCTGTTCAGCCGCCCCGACTCGCCGGTGCGGACCAACCTGACGGTCTCGGTGAGCTACGACGACGCGCACTCGTTCCGCTACAGCCGGGTGGTCAACCCGGGCCGGTCGTACTACTCCGAGCTGGCCCGCCTCTCGGACGGCACGATCGTGCTCGTCTACGGCCGCGACGGCGACAACCCGAGCTTCCCGCGCAAGGTCGTCGTCGCCCGGTTCTCCCTCGACTGGCTGACCAACGGCCGGGACACCCTGTCCGGCGGCGCGAACTACCGCGAGCAGCTCATGGACCTGTCGACCGGCGCGGTCGCCACCGGCGGCGCCGTGTCCACCGTCGCCGACCCGGTGGCGCGCGGGGGGAGCCGGGTCGTGTTCACCCCGTCCCAGACCACCGCCTACGTCGAGTACACCGTGAACGTCGTCAACCCGCGCCCCCAGGAGCTGCTGCTGCGCTACTTCCGCTCCGCCGACGGCGGCCTGGTCACCGTCACGGTCGACGGCACCCGCACCCCGGTCGCGGTGCTGGACACGACGGCGGACCGGGCCGACGGCTACGACGTCGCCAACCTCGGCGAGGTCAACCTCTCGGTCGGGAAGCACAAGATCCGGTTCACCGCGTCCCAGGCCGGTCGCGGCGGCGGCAGGGTGGTCTCGCTGGACACGCTGAGCCTCATCGACGCGCCCTCGGTGGCCGACGTGTCCAGCGAGGTGGTGGTCGACAACGACGAACTCGGCTATCAGGTGGTCAGCGGCGTCTGGTCGGCGGCGACGGGCGTGGCCGGCTACCGCGGCGGCAACTACCGTACGGCGCCCGCGGGCACGGGCGGGAGCGTCGTCCGGTGGCGGCCGGTGGTGCCGAGTGACGGCAACTATGAGGTCCAGGTCTCGCACACCGCGCACGAGAACCGCGCGAGCAACGCGCCCTTCACCGTCAAGCACGCGACCGGGACCAAGGTGGTACGGGTCGACCAGCGCAAGGCCGGAGTGACGGAGCCGCGCGGCGGCTCGTGGGTGTCGCTCGGCACGTTCCGCATGACCGCGGGGCTGGGCTCGGTCGAGCTGAGCAACGCGGCCGACGGGTTCGTCATCGCCGACGCCGTCAGGCTGCGCCGCAAGCCCTGACGACGGTCGGTCCGGCTGATCCGGTGCGTGGCGCACGTCGCCACCCCGGATCAGCCGGACGCCGCCGCGTGACCGTCCCACTCGCGGCGGAGGAGGTGCGCGGCGAGGAGCGTGAGCCAGGCCCACCCGATGGTGACCGCGATCCTCTGGAAGAGCCCTCCGTACGCGACCAGCGACGCCGTCTGGGCGAACCCGAGCGTGGACAGCTCCAGCGTCACCGCGAACGCCACCGCGCTGACGGCCGAGTAGCAGGCCCACAGGAGCTGCCGCGTCCCCGCGAAGCGCACCGCGAACACCACGCACGCGCAGGCCAGCGCCGCGAAGCCCGGCATGGAGAGCAGGTCGTGCAGCAGGGCGGGCACACTGCTGTACTCGGCGAGCAGGTCAGGCGTCCCGGGCGGATACCCGCTCACCGGGTCGGTCGTGAACACCCCCGCGCAGACCAGCATCACCCCCCACACCCCCACCAGGATCGGCCCCCAGCGCGCCCCTCTCACTGAGGAGGAGCCCCTGAGCGCGCGCCGCATCCCGGCGGCGAACGCGAGCGACAGCACGCCGGCAATGACGAAGTTCGCCGTCTGCGCCCAGCCGAACGGGCCCAGGGCCAGCGAGCTGACCGGATGCCGCAGCGGGTCGTAGTGGGCCTTGAGCGCCCCGTGGACGAGGAACGCGACGACGAAGAGCGGGCCGGCGACCACACCGCACAGCAGCAGGCGCCTCGTCGTCCTGTCGATGGCCGTCTCCGGACCCCTGGGCTCGGGGGCGGGCGGCACGATGGTTCGCATGCCTGTCAGGCTAGGCTGACAGATCGGGAGCTGTCAATCCAGCCTGACAAGCGCGCCGGGGGTGTGGCGCAGGGCGCGGACCGCCCGCGTGGGCTCAGGGCGCGCCCGGTGTCGACGCCGGCCGCCCTGGTCAGCGGGGCACGAAGCCGCGGTAGACGACGCGCCGCCGCCACAGCACCGGCCACTGCCGGTCCCTGATGCCGCTCAGCACCAGGGCGGCCACCGCGCCGGTCATGAGGCCGCCGACGATGAGACTCATGACCAGCATGAAGGCGATTGCCATGACGACTCCCTCGAAAGTTGAAATCTAAACTTGTCCGGCGTCAACAGCGCCCGCCGTCGCCCTATTCCGGGAGGCCGAGGACCGGGCGCGACGGCGGGACCGGCGGGCGGGCGGCGGAAAATCGTTGGATCCGCCCGCACTCCCTGCGGCAGCATGGCCACGGTGGGTATCGGCGTTCGGGAGGGCGGATGGCTGCGTTCGGTGCACGACAGGTCTCCGCGGGCACCCCGTCCGTCCGCAGGTCGGCGGTGCTGCTCGCGCTGCGGTTCTACTGCCTGGAGCTGAAGCGGCAGTGGCCGGTGGCGGTGCCCGCGCTGACCCTGCCGGCGCTGGGGAACATCTGCCTGTTCTACCTCGCGCCGCTGGCGGTGGCGGGGCTCGTGGGGCACCTGGCCGGAGGCGGCGACGGCTCGGTCGGCGCGCTGCTGCCCTACGTGCTCGGCTTCGGCGCGTTGCTGCTGGCGGGCGAGGTGCTGTGGCGGCTGGGGCTGCACTTCCTCAACCGTACGGACGCCCGCGGCATCGAGCGGCTCGGCGTGGTCGGCATGGACGAGCTGCTGGTCAAGGATGCCGCCTTCTTCCACGACAACTTCGCCGGCTCGTTGACCAAACGGGTGCTGGGCTTCTCCGGCAGGTTCGAGGAGTTCGCCGACGCGCTGACGTTCTCGATCATGGCCAAGCTCGTGCCGCTGGTCTTCGCCTCGGTCGTGTTGTGGCAGTATCACCCGCTGCTGGTCCTCGTGCTGCTGGGGCTCATCGTCGTGACCGGCTTCCTGGTGGCCCCGCTCATCCGCCGCCGGCAGCGGCTGGTCGACGAGCGCGAGGCCGCCAAGGTGCGGGTGTCGGGCCACGTCGCCGACGTGCTGGCCAACATGGACACCGTGCGCGCGTTCGCCGCCGAGGACCGGGAGGCCGCCGAGCACCGGGTCAGGGTCGCCGAGCAGCAGCGGCTCTCGCTGCGCTCCTGGGACTACGGCAACCTGCGGGTCGACACCGTGGTCGCGCCGCTCTCGGTGCTGACCGCCGCCGTGGGCCTGCTCCTGGCCGTGGCGCTGCGGGGCGGCCTGGGCGTGGAGGCCATCGTGGTGACGTTCACCTACTACACGAACACGACCGGCATCATGTTCGAGTTCAACCAGATCTACCGGCGCCTCGAGAGCGTGCTCACCGAGGCCGCCCAGTTCACCGAGCTGCTGCTGGCGCGACCCACCGTGGTCGACCCGCCCGACCCGCAGCCGCTGCGCCCGGCCGACGCCGGCGTCCGCTTCGAACGGGTGAGATTCACGCACGCCGCGGGCCCGCCCCTGTTCGACGGCCTCGACCTCGACATCGCCAGCGGCACCAAGATCGGGCTGGTCGGCCGGTCCGGCGGCGGCAAGACCACGCTCACCCGGCTGCTGCTGCGCCTCATGGACATCGACGGGGGCCGCATCCTCGTCGGCGGCCAGGACATCGCCCGGCTGCGCCAGGCCGACCTGCGCGGCCTGATCGCCTACGTCCCCCAGGAGCCCGGCATGTTCCACCGGTCGATCCGCGACAACATCGCGTTCGCCCGGCCGGGCGCCACCGACGAAGAGATCCTCAGGGCGGCCAGGGCGGCGCACGTCACGGAGTTCGCCGAGGCGCTGCCCGACGGGTTCGACACCCTGGTCGGCGAGCGCGGCGTGAAGCTCTCCGGCGGCCAGCGGCAACGGCTCGCCCTGGCCCGTGCCATCCTGCGCGACGCCCCGATCCTGCTGCTGGACGAGGCGACCAGCGCCCTCGACTCGGAGAGCGAGATCCTCGTCCAGGAGGCCCTGTGGCAGCTGATGCAGGACCGTACGGCGCTCGTGGTGGCACACCGCCTGAGCACCGTCGTCCGCATGGACCGGCTGGTCGTGCTCAACCACGGGCACATCGTGGAGCAGGGCACGCACGGCGAGCTGCTCCAGGCGGAGGGCCCGTACGCGCGGCTGTGGCGCCACCAGTCGGGCGGCTTCCTCGTCGCGGACGACGACGACGCACTCGAGGCGGCTCCGTCGTTGTCCGTCCCGATCGCCGCAGACGGGCGGCGTCCGCACGGTGAGCCCGTTTGAGGGCAGGGGTTGAGCAGGTCACCAGGTGAACAGGAAGGGGAATGTCCGGAACTGGTCCTAGCCTGGTCTCCTGACCGCGTTCGGCGGGCAGAGCCTCGCCGGAACGTGCCGAAGAAAGAGAACTGATCATGGACATCCTGCTCATCGCCGGCCTGTGGCTCGACGCGTCCGTGTGGGACGACGTCGTGCCCGCGCTCGAGAAGCTCGGCCACCGCCCCGTGCCGATCGCCCTGCCAGGACAGGGCGACGGGTCCGCCTCGGCCACCCTCGACGACCAGGTGGCGGCCGTGCTCGCCGCCGTCGACGCGGCGCCGGCGCCACCGCTGGTGGTCGGCCACTCCGCCGCCGCCACCCTGGCCTGGCTGGCCGCCGACGCCCGTCCAGAACGGGTCGCCAAGGTCGCGCTCGTCGGCGGTTTCCCGGCCGCCGACGGGCAGCCCTACGCCGACTTCTTCGAGGTGAACGACGGCGTCATGCCCTTCCCCGGCTGGGGGCCGTTCGACGGGCCCGACTCCGCCGACCTGAGCGAGGAGGCCAGGCGCGACTTCGAGGCCGCCGCGATCTCCGTCCCCGCGGGGGTGTCGAAGGGCGTGGTGCGCCTGACGGACGAGCGGCGGTTCGACGTCCCCGTCCTCGTCGTGTGCCCCGAGTTCACGCCCGCCCAGGCGGAGGAGTGGATCGCGGCCGGTGACCTGCCCGAGCTGGCCAGGGCCAAGCACCTCGACCTGGTGGACCTCGACTCGGGCCACTGGCCGATGTTCACCCGGCCGGTCGAGCTGGCCCGGCTCCTGGCCGACGCGGCTCCCGGGGCCTGACCCGGCTCCGTCCGTCACCACGGCGCCAAGCGCACCCGGCCCTGGCGGTCACGACGGCCGCCCGCGGACCCACCTGAGGCAGGCCCCGGCCAGGCCCAGGGTGAGCAGGGCGTAGATCCCGGTCTCGATCCACTGCAAGGCCCAGAACCGCTCGAACGGCTGATACGTCGCCTGCTGCCGGTAGCCCAGCCGGTTGATCTCGGCCAGGCACCCGTCCAGGTCGCTTCCCTCGCCCGCCACCGGGCTCCGCCGCGCGGATGGCGCGCAAGGGCCCGAGGCGGGCGACACCGGGACGGCCGCACCGGCCGTGTTGGTGGGCACGGGACGTCCGGCCCCGTCGACCAGGCGGGTGGACAGCACCCACGAGCCCGGGTGGCCGGGCACCGCCGGCTCCAGCGACACCGTGGGAGAGCCGCCGGCGGGCACGCCGAAGCTGGTCACGTTCGCCGGGCCCAGCTCGAAGGTCCCGCTCACCGGGGGCATCAGATGGGGCCGGACCAGCAGCGGCACGGTGACCTGCACCGCCGCGAACAGCACCAGCGTTACGGCCATGGCCGGCAGGGTACGGCGGACCAGCAGGCCCACGGTCACGCCGAGCACGAACGCGAACGCCGCGTACGCCATGGGGACGACCCCGCGCGCGCCGAACACCACGGGATCCATCAGCGTCCAGCCCGCCGGGGCGGACCGGTCGAGCGGACCCGACCACCAGGTCGCCGCGAGCGCCGCCAGCCCTCCGGCGGACGTCGCGGCCAGGCCGATCATGACGAGCTTGACCGCCAGCCAGCGGGTGCGGGTGATGGTCTGGTTCCACACCAGCAGGTGCGTGCCGGTCTCCAGCTCGCGGGTGATCATCGGCGCTCCCCAGAAGAGCCCGATCAGGCCCGGCAGGAGCAGCAGCACGAGGGTGACGGCCAGGAACGGGGCCTGGTAGTCCTCGAAGAGCCGGTCGAAGAAGCGGCCACAGGCTTCTGACGCCGTGCCGGACGCTGTGCCGGACGCCGTGCAGGCGGTGATCCCGGTGGCGTGGTCGGCGGCCAGGCGCGGACCGGTCCAGGCCAGGACGGCGGCCAGCGCCACGAGCGCGGCGACCGTCACCGCCGCCGACCCGCGGAACTGCCGCCAGGTCAGCCAGATCATCGCACCACCTCCAGGACCGGACGGTGGTCGGCCTGGCCGGGTTCGCCCAGGTAGGCGAGGACGAGGTCCTCCAGGGTCAGCGGGCTGACCGTCCAGGCGGGGTCGTGGATCGGGGCGTCGGTCCGGATGACGAACGTGCTCTGCCGGCCGGTGTGCCGGGCGGACACGACCCGCTGATCGGACGGGAGCCGGTGCTGGTCGCGGCGCGGGCCGGTGATCCGGTGGTGGGTGGCCAGCAGGTCGTCCACCTCGCCCGCGACCCGTACGCGGGAGTCGGCCAGCACGATCAGGTAGTCGCACGTGCGTTCCAGGTCGGAGATCAGGTGGGAGGAGAGCAGCACGCTCAGCTCGTGCTCGGCGACGGCCTCCATCAGGCCCTGGAGGAACTCGCGGCGGGCCAGCGGGTCGAGTGCGGCGACCGGCTCGTCCAGGACGAGCAGCTCCGGGCGTTTGGCCAGGCCCAGGGTGAGGGCGAGCTGGGCGCGCTGCCCGCCCGACAGCCTTCCCGCCCGCCGGGTGAGGTCGAGGCCGAGCCGGTCGACGCGTTCGCGGGCGAGCGCGCCGTCCCAGCCCGGGTTGAGGCGGGCGCCCAGGCGCAGGTGGTCGGCGACGCTCAGCCCGGTGTAGAGGGGGGTGTCCTGGGCGACGAAGCCGACCTTCGCCAGTTGCCCGGGGCCGCCCGCGGGCGGGCCGCCGAACACGCTGATGTCGCCCGCCGTCGGCGCGAGCTGCCCGCAGGCCAGCTTCAGCAGGGTGGTCTTGCCCGCTCCGTTCGCGCCCACCAGCCCGACGACGTGCCCGGACGGGACGTCGATCGTGCAGTCGCGCAGCGCCCAGCGCTTGCCGTACCTCTTGCCCAGCCCTCGGGCCCGCAGGACGGGGTTCACGCCGTGTCCTCCCGGGACGTGGCCCGGAACGTGGTCATGAAGAGGGCCTCGACGCTCTCGTCGTCGAGCCCGGCCCGGCGGGCCTTGTCCAGCCAGCGCCGCAGCTCCTGGCGCAGCGGGCCGTGGGCGGCCAGCGAGGCGCCGGCCAGCGTCTTGGTCACGAACGTCCCGATCCCCGGCCGCGCGGCGACCAGGCCCTCGTGCTCAAGCTCCCGGTACGCCTTGAGCACCGTGTTGGGGTTGATCGCCAGCCGCGCCACCACGTCCTTGACCGTCGGGAGCTGGTCGCCTTCGTGCAGCAGGCCGAGCCGCAGCGCGTGGCGTACCTGCTGGACCAGTTGCAGGTACGGCGAGAGGCCGCTGCGGCCGTCCAGATAGAAGTCGATCACGTGGTCTCCATACGTCTAGGCTCCTAGCACTGTAGAGCTTGAATGTCAGGTGGCCGTAAAGGCGACCGGGCCAGGGCTCGTCGGGGTCGGAAAATCGCTGGACACCGCGTACGGCGCCCGGACAGGGTGGGCGGCATGCGACAGGAGGAGATCTGGAATGCCGAGGCCGCCCGGCGTTACGACACACCGGGCACCGGGATGTTCGCGCCCGAGGTCCTGGGGCCGACCGTGGCCCGGCTGGCCGAGCTGGCGGGCGGCGGGAGGGCGCTCGAGTTCGCCATCGGCACCGGCCGGGTCGCGGTGCCGCTGGCCGAGACGGGCGTGCCGGTCACCGGCATCGAGCTGTCGCCCGCGATGATCGACCAACTCCGTACGAAGGTGGACGAGGCCACGATCCCCGTGGTCACGGGCGACATGGCGACCGTGGTGGCGCCGGGGGACTATTCGCTCGTCTACCTCGTCTTCAACACGATCTCCAACCTGCAGACGCAGGCCGAGCAGGTGGCCTGCTTCCGCAACGCGGCCCGTCATCTGCGGCCGGGCGGGCGGTTCGTGATCGAGCTGTGGGTGCCCGAGCTGCGCAAGCTGCCCCCCGGACAGCAGGCCATCGTGTGCCAGGTCGAGCCCGGCTACATCGGCCTCGACACCTACGACGTGCTGCATCAGAGGGTCGTGTCCCATCACTTCACGTTCGACGGGAGCGGGCGGGCCGAGCTGTTCCTGAGCCCGCACCGCTACATCTGGCCGGCCGAGCTCGACCTGATGGCCCAGCTCGCCGGGTTCGAGCTGGAGAGCAGGCACGCCGACTGGGAGGGGGCCGAGTTCCTGGAGGGCTCGCGTTCCCACGTGTCCGTCTACCGGCTGCCCGCCTGACGGATCTCGCGGCGGCGAGGTCGTCTGCTCGTAGATAATCCGTGCCGGGATGACATGGGTAGGCTGGCGGCATGACAGCGATGGCTCCCGCGCGTACAGAAACAGACCTGTCCTTCCTGCTCGACCACACCAGCCACGTGCTGCGCACCCGGATGGCGGCGGCGCTCGCCGAGATCGGGCTGACGCCGCGCATGCACTGCGTGCTGGTGCACGCGCTGGAGGAGGAGCGTACGCAGATCCAGCTCGCCGAGCTGGGCGACATGGACAAGACCACGATGGTGGTGACCGTGGACGCCCTGGAGAAGGCCGGTTACGCCGAGCGCCGCCCGTCCAGCACCGACCGCAGGGCGCGGATCATCGCAGTCACCGAGGCGGGCGCGGAGATCGCCGGGCGCAGTCAGGAGATCGTCGACGGCGTGCACAGGGACGCGCTCGACGCCCTGCCCGCCGGTGAGCGCGAGGTCCTGGTCCGCGCCCTGAACCGGCTGGTCGGCGGGCATCTCGCGGCGCCCGCCGAGGGGGCGCAGCAGGCGCGCAGGGCACGGGAGCGCGCAAAGTAGGTCCGAAGAGGATCGTCTATTACGGAACTATCTGCTACGGTCTCTCCTGTCGACTGAGACGGGAGAGAACCATGTCGTACGTGCGTAACGGCTCGCGCTGGACGGCGCTGGGCGTGTTGTCCGCGACGGGCCTGATGACGATCCTCGACGGCAGCATCGTCACGGTGGCGATGCCCGCCATCCAGCGGGATCTGGGCTTCTCGGGCGCGGAGCTGAGCTGGATCGTCAACGCCTATCTGATCCCCTTCGGCGGGCTGCTGCTGCTCGCGGGCAGGCTGGGCGACCTGATCGGGCGGCGGACGCTGTTCCTCGCCGGGAATGCGATCTTCGCGGCGGCGTCCGTGCTGGCGGGCGCGGCCACCGACCCCGGCACGCTGATCGCCGCCCGGTTCCTGCAGGGGGCGGGCAGCGCGCTGGCCTCCGCCGTGGTGCTGGGGATCCTGGTGACGCTGTTCACCGAGCCGGGGGAGCGCGGCAAGGCGATCGCGATCTTCAGCTTCACCGGGGCGGCCGGGGCCTCGATCGGGCAGGTGCTGGGCGGGGTGCTCACCGACGCCCTGAGCTGGCCCTGGATCTTCTTCGTCAACGTGCCCATCGGCGTGGTGACCATCGTGCTCGCGCTGCGGGTGCTGCCCGCCGACCGGGGCGCCGGCCTGTCCGCCGGCGCGGACGTCCTCGGCGCCGTGCTGGTCACCGCCGGGCTGATGCTGGGCATCTACACCGTCGTCAAGGTCGAGGAGTACGGCTGGCTCGCGGCCCACACCCTCGGCCTCGGCGCGCTCTCGCTGGCGCTGCTGGGGGCGTTCGTGGCGCGGCAGGCCACCGCACGGGCGCCGCTGATGCCGCTGCGCATCCTGCGCTCGCGCAACGTCGTGGGCGCGAACCTCGCCCAGATGCTCGCCCTGTCGGGCATGTTCGCGTTCCAGGTGCTCGTCGCGCTCTACATGCAGCGGGTGCTCGGTTACGGGGCGCTGGAGACGGGGCTGGCCATGCTGCCGGCGGCCGTGGGCATCGGCTCGATCTCCCTGTTCGTCTCGGCCCGGCTCAGCGCCCGCTACGGCGCCCGCGCCGTCCTCATGAGCGGGCTGGTGCTGCTCGTCGCGGCGATGGTGCTGCTCACCCGGGTCACGGTGGACGCCGGTTACCTCACCCACCTGCTCCCGCCCATGCTGCTGATCTCGGGTGGCGGGCTGGTGTTGCCGGCGCTGGCCACGCTGGGCATGTCCGGGGCGCGGGAGAGTGACGCGGGGCTGGCGTCCGGGTTGTTCAACACCACGCAGCAGGTGGGCATGGCGATCGGCGTGGCCGTGCTGTCCACGATGGCCGCCGCGCGTACCGGTGAGCTGCTGACCGCAGGGGCCGGTCAGGCCGTCGCGCTGACGGGTGGGTACCGGCTGGCGTTCGGCATCTCCGCCGGGCTGCTGGTCGCGGCCTTCGTGGTGGCGCTCACCGTCCTGCGCCGCCCCGCCCGCGACTCCGCGGCCCCCGCCGCCAACCCCGCCACCGACCCGACCACCGACCCCGCGGTCGATCTGGCGGAGACGCGCGGGTGAAGCGGGCGGCGCGGCCACGGACGGTCGTGCCGCCCGTCAGCGTCCGGCGCTCTCCCGGTCGAAGTCGATGCGCATGACCACCCGGCGCGGCGTCGGATGGCTGATCTCCGTGAAGCCCGCCTCCTCGAACACCTGGCGGGCTCCCACGAACAGCTCTCCCCAGGTGATCTCCTTGCCCGGCTGGGTGATCATCGGGTATCCCTCCAGCGCCCGCGCCCCGCGCTCGCGGGCGAAGTCCACCGTGGCCCGGGCCAGCGCATAGGAGAGCCCCCGACCCCGGTACGGCCTGCGCACCACGAAGCAGGTCACCGCCCACACGCCGTCGTCGTCCTTGTCCTCGTCCCGGCCGCTCCACGGGACGCGGGACGTGCGCAGCTTGGGGTAGGCGACGCGCGGCTCGACCGCCACCCAGCCCGCCGGGTCGCCGTCCACGTACGCGACCAGGCCGCTGGTCGCCTTCGCGTCCGGGACGCCGCACGCGGTCTGGGAACGCAGACTCGCGGTACGCCCCTCCTGGGTGGAGTTGTGCCACAGCCAGCCCGCGACCTTGAACCACTGGCACTGGCACTGGCACTGGCACCGGCGCGCGTCGGCGGTGCCGAACACCGCTGACAGGTCCTCCCAGGACGCCTCGTTCGCGGGGACGATCCGCACCTGCTCGGGGGAGATCGGTGTCCTGTCGGCCCTGCCTCCGCGGGCACGCCCGCTCCCTGTGCCGCCCGCGTCTGTGTCTGTGCTGCCTGCGTCTGTGTTGGCCGTGCTTGAGTTGTTCGTGCCGGTCATGTGGTGCCCTCGTGCATGCTCCGAATGCTAGGGTCCTTTCCGGACGTTCTGCTTCCGGATTGTGAGGGGTGTTGTGCGGGCCGACGCGAGCCCCACGGCGCGGGCGCTGCTGGCGTTCGAGCTCATCCAGGGCAGCCCCGGCATCACCGCCGAGCGGCTGGCGGACAAACTCGGCGTCTCCGGGCGCGCCGTCCGCCGCTACGTCGAGATCCTGCGCGAGGCCGACATCCCCATCGAGTCCGAACGCGGCCCGTACGGCGGCTACCGGCTGGGCAGAGGCGTGCGCCCGCCGCCACTGATGTTCACCGCGGCCGAGGCGCTCGGCCTGGTCATGGCCGTGCTCGACGGCCACCACGACGCGGGCGACCCCGCCGACCCGGTCGGCGCCGCCCTCGGCAAGATCGTCCGCGCGCTGCCCGAGCCGGTGGCCGCCCAGATCGAGGCCGTACGCCGGACCGCCGCCCCGGCGCCCGACCGGTCCGCCGCGCGGCCCGACCCCGCGACCACGACCGCCCTCGTCCGGGCCTGCTCCGACCGGCGCAGGGTACGGCTCGGCTACCGTTCCGAGGCCGGGTCGGAATGGGTCGCGGAGGTCGAGCCGTGGGCGGTCGTCGTCCGGCACGGCCGCTGGTACCTGCTGTGCCGGTCGTGCCCCAAGGACGCGCGGCGGGCGTACCGGATCGATCGGGTGCGTGCGGTGGAGGTGCTCGACGACGCCTTCACCCCGCCGCCCGGCCTCGACCCGGTCGCCATGCTGGAGGAGCACCTGGCCGTCGGCTGGGAGTACGAGACCGAGGTCGTCATCGACGCGCCCGCCGAGACCGCGGCCCGGTGGCTGCCCCGCGCGCTCGGACGCCTCGAACCGCTCGACGCCCGCACGAGCCGGTTGACCGGCAGCACCAGCAACCCGGCGTGGTACGCCGAGCAGCTCGCGATGATCCCGGCCCCGTACCGGATCGTACGCTGCCCGGAGCTCCAGGAAGCCGCCCGCGCCATCGGGCGGCGGCTGCTGGCGGCGTGCGGCGGCGCGAGCCCGCCGACGTAGCGCCGCCCGGGGTCACCCGCGCCGCAGGACCAGCGGGATCCAGCCACCGGCCAGCACCATCGCCCGCTGCCTGGGGGACAGGCGGTGCCGCAGCACCATGCCGTTCACGGTCAGCTCGGTGCCCTTCTCGACCGCCTCGCGCAGGCCCTCGAAACGCAGCTCGCCGCCGATCGCGTCGTAGTCGGACTCGTCGGCGAACTCCAGGGCGAGCACGCCGAAGTTGGCCAGGTTCTGCCAGTGGATGCGGGCGAACGACTTGGCGACGACCACGCGCAGCCCCAGGTAGCGGGGGACGATGACGGCGTGCTCGCGGGAGGAGCCCTGGCCGTAGTTGCGGCCCGCGACGACGGCGTGCGGGCCCGCGGCACGGGCTCGTTCCGGGTAGTCCGGGTCGAGCTGGGTGAAGGCGAAGTCGGCCAGCGCCGCGACGTTGCTGCGGTACGGCAGCGCCCGCGCGCCCGCCGGCAGGATCTCGTCCGTGGAGACGTCGTCGCCCACCTTGAGCACGACCGGCAGGGTGAGGGCGTCGGGCAGCGGGTCCAGCTCGGGCAGCGAACCGATGCTCGGGGCCTTGCTGAGCGCCACCTCCTCGGCCTGCTCGGGGGGCAGCGGGCGCTCGAACAGCGCCGCGCCCGCGCTGACCGCGCGCGGCCGTCGTACCTCGGGCGGGCCGGGGCCGAGGTCGCGCGGGTCGGTGATCTCGCCGGTCAGCGCCGCCACGGCCCCGGTCTCGGGCGAGCAGAGCCAGACCGAGTCGTCGTGCGTGCCCGAGCGGCCGGGGAAGTTGCGCGGGAACGTCCGCAGGCTGTTGCGGCCCACGGCCGGGGCCTGGCCCATGCCGATGCAGCCCAGGCAGCCGGTCTGGTGGATGCGGGCGCCGGACTCGATCAGGTCGGTGATCGCCCCCGTCTTCGCCAGGTCGGCGAGGATCTGCCGCGAGGTGGGGTTCACGTCGAGCGACACCTGCGGGTGGACCTGCCTGCCGCGCAGGATCGCGGCCACCACGGCGAAGTCGCGCAGGCCCGGGTTGGCCGACGACCCCACCACGACCTGGTGGACGGGCTCGCCCGCGGCCTCGCGCACCGGGACGACGTTCCCGGGCGAGCTGGGACGCGCGATCAGCGGCTCCAGTGTGGACAGGTCGATCTCGTCGCGCACGTCGTACCCGGCTCCCGGGTCGGCCAGGATCTCGGTGTGGTCGGCGGCCCGGCCCTGGGCGCTCAGGAACTCCAGCACCTGGCCGTCGGAGGGGAAGACGGTGGTGGTGGCGCCCAGCTCGGCCCCCATGTTGGCGATGACGTGCCGGTCCATCGCGGTCAGCGTGGCGAGCCCGGGGCCGTGGTACTCGATGGCACGGTTCACCCCGCCCCGTACGCCGTGACGCCGCAGCATCTCGAGAATCACGTCCTTGGCGCTCACCCACGGCGGCAGCTCCCCGGTGAGCCGCACGCCCCACACCTCGGGCATCGTGACGAACAGCGGCTCACCGGCCATGGCCATGGCCACCTCCAGCCCGCCGACGCCGATGGCCAGCATGCCGAGCGAGCCCGCCGCACACGTGTGCGAGTCCGACCCGGCCAGCGTCTTGCCCGGCACGCCGAAGTGCTCCATGTGGGTCGGGTGGGAGACCCCGTTGCCGGCCCGCGAGTGCCAGATGCCGAACCGGCGGCAGGCCGAGCGGAGGAACACGTGGTCGGCCATGTTGCGCTCGTCGGTCTGCAGGAGGTTGTGGTCGACGTACTGGACGGCGGTCTCGGTGCGTACCCGGTCCAGGCCGAGGGCCTCGAGTTCGAGCATGACCATGGTCCCGGTGGCGTCCTGGATCAGGGCCTGGTCGATGCGCAGCCCGATCTCCCCACCCGGCCGCATCTCTCCTGTGACGAGGTGCGCGGCGATCAGCTTCTGCGTGACGTTCCGGCTCACGGGGGACCTGCTACCCGGAGCGGCCCCGTCAAGTCACCGGCCCCCGGACTCCGCGCGGACTCTGCGCGAGGTTCCCTCACACCACCGCGCCTCCGCGCTCGGCCTCGTCGCGGCCGGTCTCCTCCTGGCCGGTCTCCGCGGTCGCCTCACCCAGGGGGCGTACGCCCTTGAGCGCCATCACGACGAGGACGGCGATGGCCAGCAGCACGCCCGCGCTGATGAGGGTGACGGCGTTCATGCCGGTCAGGAACGCCTCCCGGGCGGCGGTGACGAGTGCCGTACCGATCTCGGCGGGCAGGTCCGCCGCGGTCGCGAACGCGCCCGCGAAGCTGTCACGGGCGGTCTCGGCCGCCTCCGGCGGGAGGCCGCCGGGCAGTGTGCCGGTGATCTGGGCGCTGTAGAGGGCGGTGCCGAGGGTGCCGAAGACGGCGATGCCCAGGGACGAGCCCAACTCGCCGCTGGTCTCCTGCATCGCCGCCGCCGACCCGGTCCGCTCCGGCGGGGCCGAGCTGACGATCAGGTCGGTGCTGAGCACCAGCAGCGGGTTGATGCCGACCGCGATGACCACGCCGCCCACGATGATCAGGGTCAGGCCGGAGCCCGCGTCGATGAGGGCCAGCGACGCGAAGCCGCCCGCCGCGAGCACCAGTCCGGCCGCGATCACCCTGGGCGGCGGCAGCCTGCGCGCGATCAGCGGCGCGGCCATGGCCGCCACGATGGTCGTCGCCGCCATGGGGATGAACCACAGGCCCGCCACGAACGGCGACAGCCCTTCGACGAGTTGCAGGTACTGGGTGAAGTAGAAGGTGAACGAGTACAGCGTCACCATCCCCAGCAACATGCTCACCAGCGCACCCGTGAACCGCCGGTTGCCGAACAGCCGCAGGTCCAGCAGGGGGTCGGCGATGGAGCGCTGGCGCCGTACGAAGAGGACGGCCACGGCGACGCCCGCCGCGACGGCCAGCAGCGGCACCACCCGCACGCCGTCCTTGGCGATCTGCTTGATCCCGTAGACGATCGGCAGGATCGCCGCGAGGCTCAGGACCGCGCTGACCAGGTCGAGCCGGCCCGCGCCAGGACTGCGGTGCTCGGGCAGCAGGCGCGGCCCGGTCACCAGCAGCAGCACCATGACCGGCACGCCCAGCAGGAACACCGACCCCCACCAGAACCGCTCCAGCAGCGCGCCCCCGACCGCCGGCCCGATCGCGCCCCCCAGGGAGAACGAGGTCAGCCACACCCCGATGGCCAGCGACCGCTGCCGGGGATCGGTGAACATGTTCGTGATCAACGACAGCGTGGACGGCGTCAGCGTGGCCCCCGCCAGCCCCAGCAGCGCCCTGGCCACGATCAGCATCTCGGCGCTCGTGGAGTACGCGGCCAGCACCGACGCCCCGATGAACGCGGTCGCGCCGATCAGCAGCAGCCGCCGGCGGCCGACGCGGTCGCCGAGCGTGCCCATCGTGATGAGCACACCGGCGATCATGAATCCGTAGATGTCGCTGATCCACAACAGTTGGGTGTTGCCCGCGCCCAGCTCCGAGCCGAGGTGGGGGAGCGCCATGTAGAGAACGGTCAGGTCGAGGGCGAGCAGGATGGTGGGCAGCGCCAGCACCGCCAGCCCCGCCCACTCACGCGCTCCGGCCCGCCGCGCGGGCCCCGAATTCGTCAGCATGCGGTCACGGTCGGGGACGGGGGTTGTGATCCGGTTCCGGTTCGATGTCGGCCGCCCGTCACTCCCCAGAGACGGGGGAGCGCGGTCGGCGGGGTTGGCTAGCGTGGCCGTATGCGGTTTCGGGTGCTCGGCCCGCTGGAGGTGCGGACCGACGACGGCGCGCCGGTCAAGGTGCCGGAGGCGAAGGTCCGGCTGCTGCTGGCCGACCTGCTGAGCCACGACGGCCGGTCGGTGCCGGTCGAGCGGCTGGTCGAGGACCTGTGGGGCGCAGGGCCGCCGCGCGACCCGGCCGGCGTGCTGCGGACGAAGGTGGCGCAGTTGCGGCGGGCCCTGGAGCACGCCGAGCCGGGAGGCCGTGACCTGGTGGTGTGGCAGCCGCCCGGCTACGCGTTACGCGTCGAGGCCGAGGCGGTGGACGCGCGCAGGTTCGGCGTCCTGACCGGCCGGGCGCGGGGGGTCGCCGACCCGTCGGCGCGCGCCGCGCTGCTGGCCGACGCGCTCGCGCTGTGGCGGGGCGAGGCGTACGCCGACTTCGCCGGGGAACTGTTCCTCCAGGGCACGGTCACCCGGCTGGCCGAGCAGCGGCTGGCCGCGATGGAGGAGCACGCCGAGGTCGAGCTGGAGCTGGGCCGGCACGACCGCCTCGTGCCCGACCTCGCCGACCAGGTACGCCGCCACCCCCTGCGCGAACGGTTCCGCGCCTCCTACATGCGCGCCCTCTACCGTTCGGGACGCCAGCACGAAGCCCTGGCCACCTACCACGACCTACGCGAACGCCTGGCCGCCGAGCTGGGCGTGGATCCCTCGCCGGACGTGGCGGCCGTCTACCAGGCGATCCTCGAACAGGACCACGAGCTGGACGCGGCCCGGCCCCGTACCAACCTGCCGGTGCCGCTCACCGCGCTGATCGGCAGGGAGGAGGCCACGGATCGGGTGGCGGGCCTGCTGGGGGCGTACCGGCTGGTGACGCTCACTGGGCCGGGCGGGGTCGGCAAGACGCGCCTGGCCGTCGCCGCCGCCACCCGGTCCGCGCCCGCGTACGCCGACGGGGTCTGGCTGGTCGACCTCACGGCGCTCGACCACCCGGCGCGCGCCGGAGCCCTGCCCACCCCGGCCGGGGTGGGCACGCTGATCGCCGCCGCCCTCGGCCTGACCGACGCCACGGTGGCGGGCCCGCGCGGCCGTCCCGCCCCGATCGTGGAGCGGGTGCTCGACGCGGTACGCGAGCGCCGGATCCTGCTCGTGCTCGACAACTGCGAACACGTCGTCGAGCCCGCCGCCCAGGTCGCGGGACGCCTGCTGGCCGGCGCCCCCGAGCTGCGGATCCTGGCCACCAGCCGCGAGCCGCTCGGGATCTCCGGCGAGCACCTTCAGGTGGTGGCCCCGCTGGAGGTGCCCGACGACGACGCCGACCACGCGGCGGTCGCGCGGGCCGACGCGGCACGGCTGTTCACGGCCCGCGCGGCCGCCGCGTGCGGGGAGTTCACGCTCGACGCCCGCACCGCGACGGCCGTCGAGACCATCTGCCGCCGCCTCGACGGCATCCCGCTGGCGCTGGAGCTGGCCGCGACCCGGGTGCGCGCGCTCGGCGTG
>NZ_BAAAZP010000174.1:0-1116 GCF_039536965.1 Nonomuraea antimicrobica
GTAGGTCACGGCCTGCAGCACGTCGATGTCGGTGACGCCAGCGGATTCCGCGTCCCGCATGGTGTCGGGGATCCACGGGTGCCGGACCGGCTGTCCGCCGCGCGCTTCGGCGGTGGCCTGCCGGGCCACGTCCTTGAGCAGGCCCGCGACAGAGCCGGAGGCTGTCGTGGCCGCTCGGAAGGCACGGCCGATATTGACCGGGACCACGGTGCCGACCGCTTTGATGCGGTGCTCGGTCATCGCGGCATTGACGGCGTAGCCGCCGCCGGCGCAGATGCCCAAGACGCCGATGCGCTCCGCATCCACGTGGTCCAGCGCAGTGAGGAAGTCCACGGCGTAGCGAAGATCGGCCGCCCGTTCGGCGGGATCCTCCAGGTCCCGGGGCTCTCCGCCGCTCTGGCCCTGGTAGGCGGGGTCGAACGTGAGAGCGACGAAGCCTTTCTGTGTCAGGGCGTGGGCGTAGTTGGCGCCGATCTGCTCCTTCACGCTGCTGCCCGGCGTGGCGATGATCACGGCCGGGTGTTTCCGGCCTGTGTCGAAGCCCTCGGGGAGATGGAGGTTCCCGGCGAGCTCGAAGCTGCCGCGGGAGATGGATGCGGTCTGAATGGAAGCCATGATCCCGTTCCGGTTGTATCCTAGTACGGCAACAGTGCTAGTACAATTAACGATGTTGTACGAAACTGAACTATATCAGGGATTGTGCGATCCTGAGGAAGGAGCGCCTGCGAGGTGAATACCGCCGCGCGGATCTGGGGGCTCAACCACCGGCTGCTGACCGCGGTCATGAACAGCTGCAGCGAGCAGCTCGACGAGCTCGGCCTGGACACCAAGGAGTTCTTCGTGCTCGGCGAGGTCGACGAATGTCGCTACCCGGCCGAACTCGCCGCCCGACTGATGATGCCCAAGGCGAGCGTGACGGTGTACCTACGCAACCTTGTGGCCAAGGGCTTCGTTCAACGCGAGATCGACGAGGGCGACCTACGCCGCCACCGCCTCGTGGTGACTCCGGACGGCAAAAAAGCACTCGATCGCGCACTGGCGACCCTGTCCGACAACTTCGAGCAGTGGCTCGCAAGACTCGAAGCGCAAGAGCGCGACGAGCTCCAACGACTCCTG
>NZ_BAAAZP010000174.1:1156-2310 GCF_039536965.1 Nonomuraea antimicrobica
CCACCGTTCGGATGCGGGTGGCCCATCTCTCGATCAGGACTGAGGGGGCGGGATCCTCGGGTCGGGCAGCAGGTCGGGCAGCAGGTCGGGCAGCAGGTCGGCCAGTGCGGTGCGCACGGCGACTCGGCTCACCCCGCGCTCACGCGCGACACCCACGATCGAGGCGCCCTCGTCACGGAACGCCGCCCGCACTTCCTCAAGCCGGCCTCCGGCGAGCGCGGGTGGCCAGCCGCGGTAGCAGCCTTCGGCTTCGGCCGCAGCGATCCCTTCAGCGTCAGTTCGTTTCGCAGGTCGCACTGGAACTGCCCGACAGCGGTGATCACGTTGATGATCAGGGCGGTGGTGGCGTCGTCGGCGGCCAGGTCGTGGAAGTTGGACAGCGGCCCCGACAGGACTCGCAGCACGACGCCGCGGGCCTGGCACCAGTCCCGGACGGCGTGGATGTCCATCAGGTCGCGGCAGAGCCGGAACAGCTCTCAGACAGTAAGGGCGTCGCCGGGGTGCGCGGCGGAGGCGACCTTGGCGAACGCGGGCCGTTCCAGCGCGGAGATCCTGGAGGCGGTCGCCGGGTCCTCGAACAGCAGCACCCCCTCCACCGGATGGAACCCCTCGGCGACTCCTCCGGTCCGCACCAACAACCCGGCCACGGTGAGAATGTGCCGCCGCCGAAGCAGCGACTGGGTCGCGGTGGACGAGCGGGAGTAAACGATCCGCACCGGCGCTCCTCGGCAGTACGGAGCCCCATTCCATCTGCCGGGAAATCCTGTCGTCAATCAGCACCCGGATCGAATTGCCCGGCGGAGTGTTTCATTCCCTACTGTCCAATTTCTCCTGATCCGCTCGACGGCCTTCACATGGGTATCGTCAAACCTTCTAATTCCGATACCCCACGGACAGACCGAAGACCGGCGGATCGGCTACCTGGCGACTGGGGTCACGTTCGGGAGCGGACGGCCGTTCCGGGCGATCGCCTCCATCACCGCCCTAGGGCGGTGATGCGATCCAAGGCTTCCGCCCAGTCGCCGCCTGGCGCATCGGGCGTCCGAGACCTAAGAGCCTGCTGACAAAGGGATTTGGTGTGGGGGCGTGAGTCAGGAGAGCCCCGGGGTGTGGTCATCGTTGGGCTGTTAACCCGTGAACGGGAGCGGGCTCCC
>NZ_BAAAZP010000175.1:0-15629 GCF_039536965.1 Nonomuraea antimicrobica
GTCCGGCCCGGCCGAGTCGTCCCGCCCGGCCGGGCCGTCCCGCGCGGAGGCGAGCGCTCCGCCCGCGACAGCTCCCGCGCCCGTCGCACCGGCGCCCGCCGCCCCCGCGGCTCCGGCCGTCACCGTGCTGGCCAAGCCTCCGGTGCGCAAGCTCGCCAAGGACCTGGGCGTCGACCTGTCCACGCTGACCGGTACGGGCCCCCAGGGCTCGATCACCAGGGACGACGTCCAGGCGGCCGCGGCGGCGGGACCCCAGGCCCCCGCGCCCCTGGAGAGCCGTGGGGAGCGCCGCGAGGAGCGCGTCCCGGTCAAGGGCGTACGCAAGATGACCGCCCAGGCCATGGTCGCCAGCGCCTTCACGGCCCCGCACGCGACCGAGTTCCTCCAGGTGGACATGACGGCCACCATGGAGGCCGTGCACCGCCTGCGCACCATGCACGAGTTCGCCGAGGTCAAGGTCTCGCCGCTGCTCCTGGTGGCCAAGGCGGTGCTGACGGCGGTCAGACGCCACCCGATGATCAACTCCGCGTGGGACGAGGCCGCCCAGGAGATCGTGGTCAAGCACTACGTGAACCTGGGCATCGCCGCCGCCACCCCGCGCGGCCTGGTGGTGCCCAACGTCAAGGACGCCCACCTGCTCTCGCTCCCCGACCTGGCCGCCGAGCTGGGCCGGACCACGGAGACGGCCAGGGCCGGCCGTACGCAGCCGGCGGACATGTCCGGCGGCACCATCACCATCACCAACGTCGGCGTGTTCGGCGTCGACGGCGGCACCCCGATCCTCAACCCCGGCGAGTCGGCCATCCTCGCCTTCGGCCAGGTCAGGGACATGCCCTGGGTGGTGGACGGCGAGCTGGCGGTGCGCAAGGTGACGACCCTGTCGCTCTCCTTCGACCACCGGATCGTGGACGGCGAGCTGGGCTCGTTGTTCCTGCGCGACGTGGGAGCCATGCTGGAGGACCCCCTCCGCATGCTCGCCTGGAGCTGACAGCGAGTACGACGATCAACGAGTACGACGACCAACGAGTACGGCGACCGCCGGAAGGACCCCTCTCCCGGCGATCGCCGTACGTCGGGTGACACCCGCACCCGACCCAGCCAGAGCACACGAGGCCCCGCTCAGATACATCGAACCGGCAGATCGCTAAAGTTGCCCGCATGATTCGCCACATCGTGCTGTTCACCTGGACCGACGACGCGACCGACGAGCAGCGGGCGGCCGTCGCGACCGAGCTGCGGGGGCTCCAGGCCGTCATCCCGCAGATCCGTGCGTTCACGGTCGGCGACGACGCGGGCATCAACCAGGGCAACCACGACTTCGCCGTGGTGGCGGACTTCGACAGCGTCGACGACTACCTCGTCTACCGCGACCACCCCGACCACCAGGCCGTGATCGCCGAGCGCATCAAGCCCATCCTCGCGTCCCGGGCCGCCGTCCAGTTCAGCTTCTGACCAGGCCCCGTCACAGGTCAGGCCCCGTCACAGGTCAGGCCCCGTCACAGGTCAGGCCAGGCATGACAACGGCCGCCCGCCGTTGTACGCGACCATGTCGCGCACGGCGGCGGCCACGTCGATCGGCGCGCCCAGGGGCCGCCCGTCGAGTTCGGCGTAGGCGCGGTGCAGGTTGCCCACGAGGCGCTCCGCGTCCAGCAGCCCGGCCCACTCGCCCAGGTCCGTCTCCCTGGCCGTCTCCAGCGGCGTCAGCCCCGCCTCCCGGCCCCGCGCGGCCGTCTCCTGGACGAAGCGCAGGTAACGCTCGACCGGCTCGTACGCCCACGGCCCGCACACCTCGCCGTGTCCCGGCACGACGGTCTCCGCCCCCAGCTCCCTGAGCTGCCCGAGTGCCCGCAGCGCCCCCTCCAGCGAGCCCATCAGCACGAACGGGGTGCCTCCGTTGAAGACCAGGTCACCGGCGAACAGCAGCCGCCGCTCCGGGATCCACACGTAGGAGTCGCTGGTCGTGTGGGCGGCGTGCCCCACGTGCCTGACCTCGCAGCGCAGGTCGTCGGAGTGCACGGTGACGCGGTCGGTGAAGGTGAGGAACGGCGGCGCGGGTTCGTGCCGGCCCCAGTCCACCTCGGACGACCACGCGCTCCGGTAGGCGGGGACGCCCTCGGCGAGTATCTGGTCGCGTACGCCCTCGTGCCCGACGATCGTGGCCTCGGGGAACAGCCAGTTGCCGAACGTGTGGTCGCCGTGGTGGTGGGTGTTGACCAGCGTCGTGATCGGCCGGTCGGTGACCTCGCCGATGGCCGCGCGGAACGCCCGCGTACGCCGCTCGGTCGAGCAGGCGTCGATGACGACGACCCCGCGCCGCCCCGCCAGGAAACCGGCGTTGTTGATCCACCAGCTCCCGTCGGGCTGCAGGTAGGCGTAGACGCCGTCGGACACCTCCTCGACGCGCGGCGGAGGCAGGGGAGGGTCGTGCGCGGTGGAGCTCATGCCGGGGACGGTACCCGTCCCGCGCCGCACACCCGGAGCCTCGCGGCCCACGACAGGACGACGTCTTCCGACGTCGCCCTGTCGGTCACCGCGGGCGGGGGCGAGGGAACGGGCCTAGAAGGCCGCCTCAGGGAGCTCCATGAGCTCCTGCCCGGTGGAGGCGAGCACGCGCCGCTCGGTGGCCAGCCGGGGCAGCACGGTCTTGGCGAAGAACGTGGCCGCCCCGACCTTGCCCAGGTAGAACGCGTCCTCTCCCTCGTCCAGCTTGGCCAGCGCCACCTCGGCCTGGCGCAGCAGCAGCCAGCCGATGACCAGGTCGCCGAGCGCGAGCAGGAACCGGGTGGTGTTCAGGCCGACCTTGTAGACCTCCTGCGGCGTCTCCAGCGAGCCGAGCGCCCAGCCCGCCATGATGTCGCCCATGGCCTTGACCTCGGCGGCGGCCTCGGCGAGCAGCTTGCGCTCCTCCTTGAGCCGACCGTTGCCCGCCTCGGAGCCGGCGAACTCGTTGATCTCCGCCAGCAGCGAGCCGACGGCCGCGCCCTGGTTGCGCAGGATCTTCCTGAAGAACAGGTCCTGGCCCTGGATCGCGGTCGTGCCCTCGTACAGGGAGTCGATCCTGGCGTCGCGGATGTACTGCTCGATCGGGTAGTCCTGAAGATAGCCGGAGCCGCCCAGGGTCTGGAGAGAGCGGGAGAGCAGCTCGTACGACCGTTCCGAGCCGACGCCCTTGACGACCGGCAGCAGCAGGTCGTTCATGTCGTGGGCGTGCCGGTCGTCCGGGTCGATGATCACGGCGTCCTGGAACGTGGCCGTGTAGAGCACCAGGGCGCGCATGCCCTCGACGTACGCCTTCTGCAGCATCAGCTCGCGCCGCACGTCAGGGTGGTTGATGATGGTCACCCGCGGCGCGCTCTTGTCGGCCATCTTCGTCATGTCGGCGCCCTGCACGCGGGCCCTGGCGTACTCCAGGGCGTTCAGGTAGCCGGTGGAGAGCGTGGCGATGGCCTTGGTGCCGACCATCATGCGGGCGTGCTCGATGACCATGAACATCTGCCTGATGCCCTCGTGCACCTCGCCGACCAGCCAGCCGACCGCCGGGTGCCGGTCGCCGAAGGTCAGCTCGCAGGTCGTGGAGACCTTCAGGCCCATCTTCTTCTCGACGTTGGTGACGTAGACGCCGTTGCGCTCGCCCAGCTCACCGGTCTCCAGGTCCACGTGGTACTTCGGCACCAGGAACATCGACAGCCCCTTGGTGCCGGGGCCGTGGCCCTCGGGGCGGGCCAGGACGAGGTGGAAGATGTTCTCGGACATGTCGTGCTCGGCGCTGGTGATGAAGCGCTTGACACCCTCGATGTGCCAGGTGCCGTCGGGCTGCCGCACCGCCTTCGTACGCCCGGCGCCCACGTCGGAGCCGGCGTCCGGCTCGGTGAGCACCATGGTGGCGCCCCAGTTGCGCTCGATGGCCAGCTCCGCGAAGCGCTTCTGCTCCGGCGTGCCCACCTTCCACAGGGTGTAGGAGAAGTTGGGGCCCGCCGCGTACATGTACAGGGCCGGGTTCGCGCCGAGCACCATCTCGGCCGTGGCCCAGGCCAAGGAGCGCGGGATGCCCGGCCCGCCCAGGTCGGTGGGCAGGTCGAGATGGGCCCAGCCGCCGTCGACCAGCGCCCTGAAGGACTTCTTGAAGCCTTCTGGGACGGTCACGGAGCCGGTGGCCGGGTCGAACACGGGCGGGTGCCTGTCGCCCTCCTCGAAGGAGTCGGCGAGCACACCGGTGGCAAGGCGGTTGATCTCGTCCAGGACGCTGCGGGCGACGTCTTCGTCGACTTCCGCGAAGGGCCCGGTGCCGAGGATCTCACGTCTCCCGAAGACCTCGAAAAGGTTGAATTCCAGGTCACGGACGTTGCTCTGATAGTGGCCCATGGGCGTTGATCTCCTTGAACCGAGGCTTCTCTACTCGCCAGTAACCTTACTCTGAAATGCTACCCGCGGGTAACCCGTGCCATGCATGGCATGCTCGTCTCCATGGACGCCGAAGAACTCGCCTCCCGGTGGCGAGAACGACTGGAATCCTGGGCGATTCCGGACGAGATCCTGGCCAAAGCGCCGACGGATCCGTGGGGTTACTCGCCCGAGAGGTTTGGCACCCGTACGGACCGGGCACTGGCCGAGCCCGACGACGGTCCCACGATGACGCGGCTGTTCGAGGCCCTTCCGGAGAAGGGCACGCTGCTCGACGTGGGCTCGGGGCCCGGAGCCGCCTCCCTGCCGCTGCACGGGCGCATCGGCCACCTCTACGCGGTCGACACCTCCGTCCCGATGCTGGAGGGCCTGACCGCCAGGGCCGACAAGCTCGGCGTGCCGGTGACCACGGTGGCGGGCCGCTGGCCCGACGTGGCCGACCAGGTGCCGGTGGCCGACGCGGCCGTGGCGGCGCACGTGGTCTACAACGTCCCAGACCTGGCCGGCTTCCTGCGCGCGCTCGACGCCCGTACGCAGGGGAGAGTGGTGCTGGAGTTGCCCCACCGCCATCCCATGAGCTGGATGGCGCCGCTGTGGCAGCACTTCCACGGCGTCGACCGGCCGGTGCGGCCCATCGCGGAAGACTGCGTGGCGCTGGCGGCGGCGCTCGGCCTCAGGGTGCAGGTGGAGGAGCGGGAGGCCCCGCTGGAACGTTTCACGTCGCTGGAGGAGCTGGCCGCCAGCGCGTGCCGGCGGGTGTGCCTCGACCCGTCGAGAGCCGACGAGGTGGCCGAGACGGCCCTCGAACTCGGCATGTGGCCGGTGCCGCGCGATCGATGGGTCACCATTTGGTGGGAATGATGGCCCTGCCCGCCCCGTTCTAGTAGGAGAGCCCGCGGGGCTCCCGGACGAGACGCGCCGTACCCGGAACGCCAAGACGACGCACCGAGTCAGTTCTCGTCACCAGGGGAGTCATCATCATGGCGTGGATCTTGCTGCTTCTGGCCGGTCTCTTCGAGATCGTCATGGCCCTGTCACTCAAGCTCAGCAACGGGTTCGGCAACCTGTGGTGGAGCCTGTCCTTCCTGGGCACGGCCGTGCTCAGCTTCGGCCTGCTCTCGTACGCGCTCAAGTCCCTCGACGTGGGCACCGCCTACGCCGTCTGGACCGGCGTCGGCGCGGCGGGCACCGCTATCCTCGGCATGGTCGCCTTGGGTGACACCGTGTCGGCGGCGCGGATCGTCTCGATCGCCCTCATCCTGGCGGGCGTGATCGGCCTGCGAACCCTGACGTGAACACGGGTTTGAACGCCGGTTCAAGCGCCGTGCCGAAAACCTGCTTGACGTCTTAGGTGGTGTCGGGTTGGGTGATCGCATGATCGAAATTCATGCGATCACCATCGACGCGGCCGACCCGTACGAGATCGCGAGCTGGTGGAGCAGGGCCACAGGCCTGCCCTTGGGCGAGGGCGACAAGCCGGGCGACGACGAGGCCATGCTGCGTACCGCGCAGGACCCGTTCCTGCTGTTCATCCGCGTGCCCGAGGGCAAGACGGTCAAGAACCGCGTGCACCTCGACGTCAACGGCACCGAGGGCAGGACCCGTGACCAGGAGGTCGAGCGGCTGGTCGAGCTGGGCGCCACCGTCTTCGACGATCTCCGCAAGCCCGACGGCTCCGGCTGGGTGACCATGCTCGACCCCGAGGGCAACGAGTTCTGCGTCTGCAGGAGCCCGGAGGAGCGGGGCGTCCCGGGCTGAGCCGGGGGTCACCGGCTCGATCGCGCTCGTCCCCGCATCGTGAGCGTCAGGACCGCGGCGATCAGGTAGACGAGCGCGCCGTGCCACAGGGCGTCCACGGCCGAGCCGAAGACCCCCTCGCCGTCGAGCACGAGCTGCACCGGATAGTCCAGCACGGCGGTGATACCGGCGGGCAGCAGCGCGAACTTCCACGGGTGCCCCAGCGCCCAGAGACGGGCCTGGCGGGTCACGCGGTCACCCTCGTCCGGCTTGGACACCGAACCTATGGCGGCGATCAGGGCGAACAGGCTGATGCCCAGGCCCAGCGCCCACACGAGGTCACCGCCCGTGATCAGGCCGAAACCGAAGCTCGCGGCGGTCACGACACCGGCACCGATGGCGGCGGCCTTCCAGGGGGCACCGCGCAGTGCGGCGCCCGACAGGGAGATCTCATCGCGTCGACTGATTTCGTTCATGTCATCATGCTCCCTTTCGCCCCGCCCTGGGGGCATCGGGGATGGACCCTGAGCCGTCCCTGACATGATTCGGGCATGACTGATGTGCGGATTGTGCAACTGGGGCCGGATGAGGGGGAGCGGCTGCGGGAGGTGCGGTTGCGGGCGCTGCTGGACGCGCCGGACGCGTTCGGCTCCTCGTATGGGCGGGAGATCGAGTTCACGCCTGAAACCTGGTCGGAAAGGCTGAAAAATCCGGATTCCCGGTACTGGCTGGCCACGCGTGGCGGCACGGACGTCGGCCTGGTGTGCGTCCTGCTGGAGGACGACCGGGACGACCCCGGCCGGCGGCACGCGCACCTGCTGTCCATGTGGGTCGGCCCAGAGGCCAGGCGCGCGAACGTGGGCTCCCGGCTGGTGGACGCCGCCGTCGACTGGGCCAGGGGCACCGGCGTCGAGGAGATCGGCCTGTGGGCGGTGGACCTGAACCACGCCGCCCGCGCCCTCTACACCCGCAAGGGCTTCATCCCGAGCGGCAAGGTCATGGCGCTGCCGTCCAACCCCGCCCTGATGGAGTCCCACTACGTGCTGTCACTGCTCTTCCGCCCGGCCCGGCGGGAGGACGTGCCCGCCATCGTGGCCATGCTGGCCGACGACCCCCTCGGGGCCGCGCGGGAGGGCGACCCGGGCGACGAGCGGTACCTGGCGGCCTTCGACCGGATCGACGCCGACCCGTACGACGAGCTGATCGTGGCCGAGCGCGACGGCGAGGTGGTCGGCACGATGCAGCTCACCTACCTGGCGGGGCTGTCGCGGCTGGGGTCGGAGCGGTGCCAGATCGAGGCCGTCAGGGTCGCCGACTCGGCCAGGGGGCAGGGGCTCGGGCGCAAGATGATCACCTGGGCGATCGACCGGGCGCGGGCGCGCGGCTGCGCGATCGTCCAGCTCACCTCCGACAGGTCGCGTACGGACGCGCACCGCTTCTACGACTCCCTCGGCTTCACGGACTCCCACGTCGGCTACAAGCTGACCCTGTGACCTGTCAGCGTGACCGGGTCAGGAGGGGTACGCGCTCAGCTCGACCAAGTTGTCGTGGAAGGCGGGGCCCCGGCCCATGTCCGCGTCCCGCTCGGCCACCACGGCGTTCGGGTTGGCGCCGCCCGGGCTGAGCTTGGGCCAGCGGCCCTTCGGTGAGGCCACCACCCCGGCCGACACCCGGTCGCTGATCTCCACGTCCGCCAGGAACCCGCCGCCGTCGTTGTGCACGCGTACGCGCTGGCCGTCCACCAGTCCGCGCGCCGCCGCGTCGGCCGGGTTGACCAGCACCACCGGCTCCTTGGCCCGCCGCCGCAGCTCCGGGTTGTTGCCGAAGGTCGTGTTGAGGAACGTGTGCGAGGCCGGCGTGACCAGCCGCAGCGGGTACCGGGAGCCGTCCGCGCCGGCCGTGTGGGGCGGCACGTACGCCTGCCCCGCCGGAGGGAAGCGCAGCCGCCCGGTGGGCGTCGGGAAGCCGTCGGCGAACGGCGTGAAGGGCTGCGGGTAGTTCATCCGCATCCAGCCCTCCTTGCGCAGCCTGTCGAGGGTGATGCCCTCGAGGGAAGGATGCCCGCTCGCCAGGAGCTGCTCGGCCAGCTCCAGGTCCGAGTCGTACAGCGACGGCTCGGTCAGCCCCATGTGCGCCGCCAGCCGCCGGAACGTCTCCGTCGTCGACAGGCACTCGCCGGGGGGCGGCACGGCCTGCTCGTTCCACAGCAGGTACAGGTGCCCGTAGCCGGCGTGCAGGTCGTGGTGCTCGGTCTGCATGGTCGCGGGCAGCACGATGTCGGCGTAGTCGACGGTGTCGGTCGGGAACTGCTCCATGACGACCGTGAACAGGTCCTCGCGGGCGAGCCGGCGCCTGATCGCGTTGGAATCGGGGGACGAGCCCACCGGGTTGGCCGCGTACACCCACAGGCACTTCACCGACTCGTCGAGCTGCGAGGCCAGCTTGGTCATGACCAGCGTGCGCACCGGCTCGGCCAGCAGGTCGTCGCGCCTGTCGACGGCGAGGTGCACGTGGTCGCTGGTGGAGAAGGCCATGCCGCCGCCGGGGTGCCGCCAGTCGCCGGTGACGCCGGGGATCGAGGCGATCGTCCGCAGCGCCGCGCCGCCGCCGGCGTGCCGCTGCAGGCCGTGCGTGGCGCGCAGCGCGGTCGGGCGGGTGTGCGCGAGCCGCATCCCCAGCCTGTGGACGGCCTCGGCGGGGATCCCGGTGATCTCGGCCACCTTGTCGACGGGGTGGCGCAGGATCTCCTCGCGGAAGGCGTCCCAGCCCTCGGTGTGCGCGGCCAGGAACTCCTCGTCCTGGGCGTTCTCCGCCAGCACGACGTTGAGCAGCCCGAGCGCGAGGGCCGCGTCCGTGCCCGGCCTGATCGCCAGGTGCTCGTCCGCCTGGTCGGCCGTCCTGGTGCGGATGGGGTCGATGGCGACGACGTACGCGCCGTCCGCCCGCGCGTCCTGGATGAACTTCCACAGGTGGTGGCCGCTGGTCAGCGTGTTCGTGCCCCAGAGCAGGATCAGCCTGGCCAGGGCGAAGTTCTCGGGGTCCATGCCCGCGGCGGTGCCGTTCGTACGGCGCAGCCCGGAGCTGCCGGCCGCCGAGCAGATGTTGAGCCAGTGCTTGGAGGCACCCAGCACGTTCCAGAACCGCCGCCCCGCCACGCCCTCGCAGCCCTGTAGGTAGCCGAGCGTGCCGGTGCCGAGATAGGGCCAGATGGCCTCGCCGCCGTGCTCCTCGACGATGCTGCGCAGCCGTACGGAGATCTCGTCGAGTGCCTCGTCCCAGGTGATCCGCTCGAACTGGCCCGAGCCCTTCGGCCCGACCCGGCGCATCGGGTGCAGGATGCGGTCGTCCGCGCGCGTGTGCTCCAGGTAGCGGTTCACCTTCACGCAGAGCGCGCCCCTGGTGTACGGCTGGTCGGGGTTGCCGCGCATCTTGACGGCCGCGCCGTTCTCGACGGTGACCACCCATGAGCAGGTATCCGGGCAGTCAAGCGGACATGCCCCCAAAACCCTCAATTCACCCGACATAGGGCAAATCCTACGTCCACGTGTCCTCTGCAAATCGGAGGTGAACGGGGAGAACTTCAGAGTGTAGCCTGCCCCGTGCGACGACTACGGGGACGATCGAGCAGACTGGGGGCCAGAGATCGTACGGTCCGGCACGGGAAGGTGCGGAATCGCTGTCGGTGGCCGATATCAGGGAACGAGATGACACGGAGGACCTCGCGGAGGGGGATCCAGCCGTGGCCGAATCACGCGCGGAAACCGACGTCTACGTCGTAGAGCCGCTGCTGCCCCAGCGCCTGCGCCGCCCCTCCGACCTGCTGCGCTTCATCTCCACGCTCCTCGTGCTCACCGCGGTGATCCTGCTCGCCCTCGTCGCCAAGCAGACGCTCATCGGGCTCGAGGCCGACGTCAAGGAGGGCGCCGAGCTGGTGCCGCTGCTCAGCCGCG
Organism: Nonomuraea antimicrobica; assembly: GCF_039536965.1. Classification (NCBI taxonomy): domain Bacteria; kingdom Bacillati; phylum Actinomycetota; class Actinomycetes; order Streptosporangiales; family Streptosporangiaceae; genus Nonomuraea; species Nonomuraea antimicrobica. The sequence goes on from NZ_BAAAZP010000175.1 coordinate 10,089, forward strand.
TCGCGGCGTTCCTGGGCGGCGCGGCGGTGCTCATCGTGCCCATGGCCTTCGCGGTCGAGCGGGTCTTCCACCGCGACGGGCTGCGGGTGGCAGAAGGGCTGATCGCCGCCATCGTGGGCATGGCCGGATCGTTCCTGCTCGGACAGTGGCTCGTCGGCGGCAACGTCGACGACCTGCGCGTGCTGCTCACCGGCGACCGGACGATCGAGCCGGTCAACACGCTGCTCACCTCGGTGATCGCCTACTCCACCGCCGTCCGCGTCTCCCGCCGCCCGACCTGGCGGATGCTGATGTGGACCACCATCGCCCTCTACATCCTGGCGCTGTTCTCCGGCCGCCAGATCACGCTCCCCAGCGCCATCGTCACCGTGCTCGTCGGCATGGCCATCGGCTACGCCACCCTGTACGGCGTCGGCAGCCCCAACACCCGCCCACCGGGCAGCGCCGTCGTGGCCGCGCTGCGCAAGCTGTCGTTCGTCCCCGTCTCCGCCCGCCGGGTCGAGGACGACCACCAGGGCAGCCGCCGCTACGCCATCGGGCTCAAAGACGGCTCCAGCCTCGACGTCACCGTGCTCGACCGCGACCGGCAGGTGGCCGGGCTGCCGTACCGGCTGTGGCGGCGCATCAGGCTCAACTCCGAGACCAGGCGGCGGGCGATCAGGTCGCTGCGGGCCGAGCTCGAACGCGAGGCGCTCATGGCGTACGCGGCCCAGGCGGCCGGCGCCAGCACCCCGCGCCTGCTCGGCACCAGCGAGATCGGCACCGAGGCCGCCCTGCTCGCCTACGAGCACATCGAGACGCGCCCGCTCGACGAGGTGCCCGACGCGGAGATCAGCGACGAAGTGCTCGCCCAGATCTGGGAGCAGGTCGAACTGCTGCAGATCCAGCGCCTGGCCCACCGGCGGCTCACCGGCGACAGCATCCACCTCGACCGCGCGGGCCGCGTCGTGCTCACCGACGCCCGCAGCGGCGAGGTCGCGGCCGGCGACCTGCTGCTGCGGCTCGACGTCGCCCAGCTCCTGGCCTACCTGGCACTGCGGGTGGGCCCCGAGCGCTCGGTACGCGCCGCGGCCGACGTGATGGGCCCCGACGCGCTCGCCGCCGCCATGCCGCTGCTCCAGCAGATCGCGCTCACCAGGGAGACCCGCTCCGCGCTGGCCAAGGCCAAGAACGTGCTGCCGGGCATCCGCGAGCACATCGTCGCGCTCAAGCCGCAGGGCAAGCTCGAGGAAGTACGCCTGGAGCGGTTCCGCCCCCGCACCCTGATCACGATCATCGCCGGCGCCATCGCCGCGTACATCGTGCTCTCCCAGCTCAGCCGGGTGAACGTCTACCAGGTCGTCACCATGGCCAACTGGGCCTGGTCGGGGCTGGCGCTGCTGGCCTCGTTCACCAGCTTCGTGGCCGCGGCGCTCATGCTGCGCGGGTTCGTGCCCGAGCGGCTGCCGCTGTGGCGTACGGTGCTGGTGCAGTTCGCGGCCTCGTTCGTCAAGCTCGTCACGCCCGCGGCGGTCGGCGGAGTCGCGATCAACACCCGCTACCTGCAAAAACGCGGCATCACCCCGGCCAGCGCGGTGGCCAGCGTGGGCGCGTCCCAGGTCACCATGCTGGTCTTCCACATCCTGCTGCTTGGCCTGTTCGCCTACATCACCGGGTCGACCACGGCCACCTCGTTCTCGCCGTCGCGCGGGCTCGTCCTGGTGCTGCTGGGGGTCGCGGTGCTGGTCGTGGCGGTGCTGGGCGTGCCGCCGCTGCGCCGGCTGGTGACCTCGCGGCTGCGCAGACTGTTCTCGAACGTGCTGCCCCGCCTGCTCGACGTGCTCCAGTCACCGCACAAGATGATCGAGGCGTGCGTGGGCACGCTCATGATCACCATCGCGTTCGTGGTGTGCCTCGACGCCTGCGTGGCCGCGTTCGGCGGCGAGCTCAGCTTCACCGCCGTCGCGGTCGTCTTCCTCACGGCCAACGCGATCGGCTCGGCCGCGCCCACCCCCGGCGGGCTGGGCGCGGTCGAGGTGGCGCTCGTGGGCGGCCTGACGGTCGCGGGCCTCCCCGCCGAGCTGGCCACCTCGGCCGTGCTGCTGCACCGGCTGCTCACGTTCTGGCTGCCGGTGCTGCCGGGCTGGGCCGCCTTCACCTACCTCCAGCGGCACGAGGCCCTGTGAGCGTGCGACCCGCGCCCGGATCAGCGACCTGACGCGGCCGGGCCGGTGATCTTGTCGATGGCCTCCAGCTCGTCCTCGGTGAAGGCCGGGCCGTTCACGCAGCCCACGTTGTCCTCGAGCTGCCGCACGCTGCTCGCGCCGATGAGCACGCTCGTCACCCTCGGGTCCCGCAGCGTCCACGACAGCGCCATCTGGGCCAGCGTCTGCCCCCGCGTCCTGGCGATCTCGTTGAGGTCGCGCGCCAGGTCGCGGTCGATCCGGTCGGCGGTCAGGAACCTGCTGGTGGCCGCCCGCGAGTCGGACGGCACCCCGTCCAGGTAGCGGTCGGTGAGCAGCCCCTGCGCCAGCGGCGAGAACACGATGCAGCCCATCCCCGCCTCCTCCAGCGTGTCCAGCAGCCCGTCCTCGATCCACCGGTTGATCATCGAGTAGGACGGCTGGTGGATGAGCAGCGGCGTGCCCAGCTCGCTCATGATCCGGGCCGCCTGGGCGGTCTGCTCGGCCGAGTAGTTGGAGATGCCCGCGTACAGCGCCTTGCCCGAGCGCACCGCCCGGTCGAGCGCCCCCATGGTCTCCTCCAGCGGCGTCTCCGGGTCGGGCCGGTGGCTGTAGAAGATGTCCACGTAGTCGAGCCCCATGCGCTGGAGCGACTGGTCGAGGCTGGCCAGCACGTATTTCCGCGAGCCCCACTCGCCGTACGGGCCCGGCCACATGTCGTATCCGGCCTTGGTGGAGATGACCAGCTCGTCGCGGTACGCCGCGAAGTCCTCGCGCAGGATCGTGCCGAAGTTCCGCTCCGCCGAGCCGTACGGCACGCCGTAGTTGTTGGCCAGGTCGAAGTGCGTCACCCCGAGGTCGAACGCCCGGCGCAGGATCGCCCGCGAGTTGTCGATCGGACGGTTGTCGCCGAAGTTGTGCCACAGGCCCAGTGACACGGCCGGCAGCTTGAGCCCGCTGCGGCCGCTGCGGTTGTACGGCTGGCGCTCGTAGCGCCGCTCGTCGGCCTGATACGTCATGACGTGCCTCTCTCGATGATCCAGGACAGCGCGAAGGACTCCTCCCGCCAGGCGTCGTAACGCCCGCTGCGGCCGCCGTGCCCCGCGCCCATCTCCGTCTTCAGCAGGAACGGGCCGCCGCTCGCCGTCGCGCGCAGCCTCGCGATCCACTTCGCCGGCTCGTGGTAGAGCACACGCGTGTCGTTCAGGCTCGTGATCGCCAGAATCGGCGGGTACGGCCTGCCGTCCACGTTCTCGTACGGCGAATAGCTCTTCATGTAGGCGTACACGTCGGGGTCGTGCAGCGGGTCGCCCCACTCGTCCCATTCGATCACGGTCAGCGGGAGCGACGGGTCGAGGATCGTGTTCAGTGCGTCCACGAACGGCACCTCGGCCACGACCCCCGCGAACTCCTCCGGCGCCAGGTTCGCCACCGCGCCCATCAGCAGCCCGCCCGCCGAGCCGCCCCTGGCCACGATCCGCTCGCTCCACCCCGACGTCTTCAGATGCCTGGCCACGGCCACGAAGTCGGTGAACGTGTTGCGCTTCCTGGTCAGCTTGCCGTCCTCGTACCAGTGGCGGCCCATCTCGCCGCCGCCCCGCACGTGGGCGACCGCGAAGACGAAGCCCCGGTCGAGCAGCGACAGCCGCGGCACCGAGAAGCTCGGGTCGATGGAGGTCTCGTAGCTGCCGTACCCGTACAGGACCGTCGGGGCGGGCCTGGCGGCGCCCTTTCGCTTGACGATCGACACGGGGATCTTGGTGCCGTCGTCGGCGGTGGCCCACTCGCGGAACTGCTCGTAGTCGGCCGGGTCGTAGCCGCCCAGCACCGGGCGCCGCTTGAGCAGGATGAGGTCGTGGGTGTCGAGCTCGTAGTCGTACACGCTGGGCGGGGTGACCATGCTCGTGTACGCCAGCCGCAGCCGCGTGGTCGTGAACTCCGGGTTGCCCGCGGGGCCGGCGTCGTACAGGGGCTCGGGGAAGTCGATCTCGTACGCGTCGCGCTCCGACGCCTCGACCCGCTCGCGCCAGTCGCCCCCCGCCGCGCCGTACGGCAGCACGCGCAGCCCGGTCAGCCCGTCGCGGCGGAAGTGCACCACGGCGTGGTCGGAGAACGCGTCGATCTCCAGCAGGCGGGTGTCGTCGCGGTGCGGGATCAGCGGGGTCCAGGTGTCCGGGGCGTCGAGCGGGGCCGTGGCCAGCTCGAAGTTCTCGGCGTTCTCGTTGTGCAGGATGTAGAAGAAGTCGCCCGCGTGCTCGACGCCGTACTCGACACCGGTCTTCCGCGGACGGACCACCACGAACTCACCGGTCGGATCGGTGGCGTCGAGGATGCGCACCTCGCTGGTGATCTTGCTGCCCGCGCCCAGCACGAGGTACCTCTCGCTGCGGGTCAGCCCGATGCCCACCCAGTAGCGCTCGTCGTCCTCCTGGTAGACGAGCACGTCCTCCCGGGTGCCGAGGGTGTGCCGGTAGACCTGGTAGGGGCGCCAGGCGTCGTCCACCCGCGTGTAGAAGAACGTCGAGCCGTCGGCCGACCAGGCGCCGCCGTAGAAGATGTCGGTGATCTCGTCGGGCAGCGCCTCGCCGGTCTCGAGGTTCTTGAACCTCAGCGTGAAACGCTCGTCACCCTTGAAATCGGTCGAATAGGCCAGCATCGTGCCGTCGGGAGAAACGGAGCTGGTGCCGATCGAGAAGAACGGGCTGTCGCCGGCGAGCTGGTTGCCGTCGAGGATGACCTGTTCGTGGTCGAGCGGTTCGCCGGGGGTGATCTCCGGGGGCGCGTCGTCGCCGGCCGGGACCCGGCAGGAGACCGCGTACTGCTTGCCCTCCTCCGTACGGGCGAAATACCACCACGCGCCCTTGCGGCTTGCCACCGACAGGTCGGTTTCCTGGGTGCGGCCCTTGATCTCCTGGAACACCTGTTCCTGGAGCTCGGAGAGGTGATCGGTCTGCTGCTTGAGAAAGTCGTTCTCCGCCGTCAAATAGGCGGTCGTGTCTGGATCATCCTTGTTGCTCAGCCATGCGTACTCATCGATGACGATGTCACCGTGATGAGTGCGTTCGGTGGGGATCTTCTTCGCCACTGGTGGCTCGTTGCTGCTCACGTGGGGAGTCTATGTTCGGTTGTGATCGTTCCGTTGCCGGGGAACCTGGCGAACCGGCCCGAGGGGCCGAGAGGCGCTGCTAATCTTTAGAAGCCGACGCGGAGCGGCGCAACCCACATCCATCACTCAGGTGGCTCTCGTGTGTTGTGCCACGATCGTCGGCAAACCCTTCCGACCCGCGGGTCCGGAGATCGATTCGCAGATCGGTCTACGGGCTGGTAAGTTAGAGGGGTTGTCTCCGAAAGGGGGCGGGCTTAATTTCTGCAGGTTGTG
>NZ_BAAAZP010000176.1:0-5867 GCF_039536965.1 Nonomuraea antimicrobica
GGCGGTGACGGCACGGGCACGGCCCTCGCCGGCCGCACCCCGCCCGCCACCGCCGCCGTGACGCGTACGACGCTCACCGCCACCAAGACCGTGGACGGCACCCTCGGCTACGGCACCGCGTCCACCGTCGCGGGCAGGACCGAGGGCACGATCACCTGGCTCCCGGCCGAGGGCGCCACCATCACCCGCGGCCACGCCGTCTACAGCGTGGACGCCGACCGCCGCCCCCTCCTGTACGGCACCATGCCCCTCTACCGCACCCTCCAGGACGGCGCCGAGGGCAAGGACGTCGAACTCCTCGAACGCAACCTGGACCGGCTCGGCTACACCGGCTTCGACGTGGACGACCGGTTCACCTGGGCCACCAGGGAGGCCGTCGAGGACTGGCAGGAGGACCTCGGCCTCGACGTCACCGGCACGGTCCGGCCCGGCGACGTCGTCGTGGCCGACGGCCGCATCCGCGTCGCCGAACTCAAGAAGGCCCTCGGCGACCCCGCCACCGGCCCGGTGCTCACCGCCACCGGCACCACCCGCGAGGTGCTCGTCGCCCTCGACGTGGCGGACGAGCACCTGGTCAGGAAGGGCATGAAGGCCGACGTCGAGCTGCCCGACGGCACCACGGTCAAGGGCCAGGTCACCGGCGTCGGCACGGTCGCCACCGAGGCCGCCGGCGGCGACGACACCACCACCACGGTCGAGGTACGGGTGTCGGTGAGCGGGCTCGACAAGTCGTACGACGCCGCCCCCGTGGACGTCACCATCGTCTCCGAGCGGCGCGAGAACGTCCTGGCCGTGCCCGTCGGAGCGCTGCTCGCCCTGGCCGAGGGCGGGTACGGCGTACAGGTCGTGGAGGGCTCGGCCACCCGCTACGTGGCGGTCGAGACCGGCCTGTTCGCCGACGGCAAGGTGGAGGTCGAGGGCGTCCAGGAGGGCGTGACCGTGGTGGTGCCCAAGTGATCGCCGAACTCCACGACGTGACCAAGCGGTACGGCGACGTCGCCGCGCTGAGCGGCGTCTCCCTGGGCATCGACCACGGCGAGCTGGTCGGCATCGTCGGCCCGTCCGGCTCGGGCAAGTCGACCATGCTCAACATGCTCGGCACCCTCGACCGGCCCTCCGGCGGCACCGTCCGCATCGCCGGGCACGACGTGCTCTCCCTCACCGACCGGCAGCTCTCCGCCCTGCGCGCGAACGTCATCGGCTTCGTCTTCCAGCAGTTCCACCTGGCCGCCGGAGTGCCCGCGCTGGACAACGTGGCCGACGGGCTCCTGTACGCGGGCCCGTCACCGCGCGAGCGGCGGCTGCGCGCGTACGACGCGCTGGAACGGGTGGGGCTCGGGCACCGGCTCGGCCACCGCCCGCACGAGCTGTCCGGCGGCGAACGTCAGCGCGTCGCCATCGCCCGAGCCGTCGTCGGCGACCCACGGCTGCTGCTGGCCGACGAACCCACCGGCAACCTCGACTCCCACTCGGGAGCCGGGGTGATGGAGCTGCTGCGCGAGCTCAATTCGGGCGGCACCACCGTGGTCGTCATCACCCACGACCGCGACATCGCGGCCTCGCTGCCCCGCCAGGTCGAGATGCTCGACGGCCGCGTCGTACCGGACGCACGGGTGGGGCTCGTGGAGGGAACGCGCTCATGACGGTCCTCACCCCCGCCCGCCTGCGCCCCCGCGACGTGCTCAGGGTCGGCGGGTCCGGCCTGCGCGCCCGGCCGCTGCGCGTGTTCCTCTCCGCCCTGGGGATCGCCATCGGCATCGCCGCCATGCTCGGCGTCGTCGGCATCTCGGCCTCCAGCCAGGAGGACCTCAACCGCCGGCTCGCCGCGCTCGGCACCAACCTGCTGACGGTGTCGCCGGGGCAGAGCCTGTTCGGTGCGGCGTCGCACCTGCCCGCCGAGGCCGAGGGCATGATCGGACAGATCGCCCCCGTCACCGCGGTCACCGCCACCGGCGCCACCCAGGCCAGGATCTACCGCAACGACCACGTCCCCGAGGCCGAGACGGGCAGCATCTCCGTCACCGCCGCCCGCCTCGACCTGCTCCAGGACGTCGGCGCCACCGTCGTCAGCGGCGCCTGGCTGAACCCGGCCACCCACGGTTACCCGGCCACCGTGCTCGGCGCCAAGGCCGCCGACCGGCTCGGCGTCGTCCGTGCGGGCCCCGACCAGCGCGTCTGGCTGGGCGGGCAGTGGTTCACCGTCGTCGGCGTGCTCGCCCCGGCGGACCTGGCCCCCGAACTCGACACCGCGGCCCTGGTCGGGTGGCCGGTCGCCGAGGAACGGCTCGGCTTCGACGGGTACGCCACCACCATCTACACCCGGGCACAGGAGGCGTTCGTCGTCGAGGTCCGCGACGTGCTGGCCGCCACCGCCAACCCGGAGAAGCCCAACGAGGTGGAGGTCTCCAGGCCCTCCGACGTCCTGGCCGCCAAGCAGGCCACCGACGCCACGCTCAACGCCCTCCTGCTCGGGCTCGGCGGCGTCGCGCTGCTGGTCGGTGGCGTGGGCGTGGCCAACACCATGGTCATCTCGGTCCTGGAGCGCCGCGCGGAGATCGGGCTGCGCCGCTCTCTGGGGGCCACGCGCGGGCAGATCCGCCTGCAGTTCCTCGCCGAGTCGCTGCTGCTGTCGGCCGTCGGCGGGGTGGGCGGCGTGCTGCTCGGCATCGGCGTCACGGCCGCGTACGGGAGCCTGCAGGGCTGGCCGGCGATCGTACCGGTGTGGGCCATGCTGGGCGGCGTGCTGGCCACGCTCGTCATCGGCGGGCTCGCGGGCTTCTACCCGGCCGTACGGGCCGCGCGGATGCCGCCGACCGAGGCCCTGGCCGTGCCCTGAGGCGACCTGAGCGTGTCCGATTGTTGCAAGCGAACCCTCCGGGCGAGCCGATAACTTCACCGTCACAACCGGATGCGCCCTGGGGAAGGACCGCCTGTGGAGGGACACACTGACATGGACGTGCTCGACCGGGCCGAGCGGTATCTGCACCGCCACGGACGGCTGATCGACCGGCTGCGCTTCGAGGCGCTCTTCAGGGGCGGCTCCCGCGAACGCGTGCTCGACGTACTGCGCTGCTACCAGAACTCGGACGGCGGCTTCGGCAACGCCCTCGAACCCGACCTGCGCGGCTCGGCGAGCCAGCCGGAGCCGGTCGAGATGGCGTTCTGGATCCTGGACGAACTGGACGCGTTCGACTCGCCGATGGTGGCCGCCGCCTGCGACCACCTCGTCTCCATCACCACACCGGATGGGGGCGTGCCGTTCGTCCTGCCCTCCGTCCGTGACACGTTGCGCGCCCCCTGGTGGCAGACGGACGACGACCCGCCGGGCCACCTCATCCCCACCGCGCCCATCGCCGGGCTGCTGCACAAGCACGGCGTCACCCATCCCTGGCTGGCCGCCGCCACGGAGTTCTGCTGGTCGCGGCTCGCCACGCTGAAGGAGCACGACCCGTACCAGGCGCGGGCGGCGGTCACGTTCCTGAGCCACGTGCCCGACCGGGAGCGCGCGCGGGCCGAGTTCGCCCGGCTGAGCGAGACCCTCCTCGGCGCGGTCACCTTCGACCCGGACACGCCAGGACACGTGCACTTCCCGCTGGACTTCGCGCCCGAGCCCGCCCGGCTGCCGCTGTTCACCCAGGACGTGCTGGACACCCACCTCGACGCGCTGCTCGCCGCGCAGTCGGCCGACGGGGGATGGGGCGGGAACTGGGAGATGTGGACGCCGGTCGTCGCACACGAGTGGGGCGGCCACGTCACCGTGGAACGCCTCAAGACGCTGCGCGCGTACGGCCGCCTGCCGGGGTGACCCCCGGGGCCTCCCACGTGCGGCCGAGGGTTCTGTCGGGGGCCTGACGTACGGTGGAGTCATGTACGTGGAACGGCCCCCCGCTCCCGGCCTCGCCGGCCGCATCACCTGCGGCTGGCTGCGGACCAGCGAGGTCGGGTTCACTCAGCTCGTGGTGCCCGACGCGTGCGTCGACCTCGTCTGGGGCGCGAACGGCCCGCTCGTGGCCGGTCCCGACACGGGGCCCATGCCCGCGTCGATCAGGGCGGGAGAGGCCATGGCCGGCCTGCGCTTCAGTCCCGGCGCGGTGGGCTCCTTCTTCGGCGTGCCACTCGACGAGCTGCGTGACCGCCGCGTCCCCCTGTCCGAGCTGCCCGGCTGGCGCGCTCTGCTCGCGCAGCTCACGAGCCTTCCCGTCGAAGCGATCCACCACGGGCGGGGAGCCGCGCAGGCGGAGGCACGGCTGCGCGCCCTGGAGGCCATGGCCGTGCGCCGCCTGGCCGCCGATCCCGACGGGGTCGACACCACCGCATCCGCCATCGCCACGGCCCTGGGCCAGGGCCGGTCCGTGGCGGAGGCGGCCTGGGCGCTCGGCTACAGCGAGCGCCAGTTGCTGCGCCGCAGCGTGACCTCGTTCGGCTACGGGCCGAAGACCCTGCAGCGCATCGTCCGCTTCCAGCGCGCGCTGCGGCTGGCCCGCGCCGGTCGCCCGCTCGCGGAGGTGGCGGTCACGGCCGGCTACGCCGACCAGGCCCACCTGGCCAACGACGTCAAGCGCCTGAGCGGCGTCCAGATGAGTCACCTGGTCTCACCTCCCGGTGCCGGGTAGCTTCCCCGAAACCAGCGCCTGCGCCCACGCCGCACTCGGATCGCTGTCGATCAGCAGGGCCCGCGTGAGCAGGCTCAGCGGAATGGCGAGAATCGCGCCCAGCGGCCCCAGCACGGACGTCCAGACAATCAGCGAGATGAACGTCATCGTCGTCGAGAGCCCGACCGCGTCGCCCAGGAATTTGGGCAGGATGAACGACTGGGTGACGACATTGATGACGATGTACGCGGCGACGACGAGCAACATCGTCTTCACTCCGCCGTCCAGCAGGGCCAGCATCGCGGGCGGCAGGAGACTGATGACGAAACCGATATTGGGAATGTAATTGGCGATGAGTGCCAGCACGCCCCACAGCAACGGCAGCGGCACCCCCAGCAGCGTCAGTGCGATCATGTCGAGCACCGCGCTGATCAGCCCGAAAACTGTGGAGACGATCAAATAGCGCCGGGTTTTGTGCGCGAACGTGGCCAGCGCCGTCACCAGTTGCCGATTCCCGTTGGTGGTGGTGAGTATTTTCGCGGTGACGGGCGCGTCGAGCGACATCGCCAGCAGCAGCACGACGACGAGAAACAGCGCCGTCAGAATGCCGATCACGCTGCCGAGCAACGTCTGCACCAATTCGAGCACCCGTCCCGGGTCGAACGCCTGCAGCCCCTTTTCGAGCGCCGCGTTGCTGATCCCGTGCGTGGTGGCCCAGTGCTGCGCGTCGGTGAGCAGTCGCTGGAACTGGCTGTTGTACGTGGGCAGCAGCGCGGCCAGCTGGGTGCCCGAGATGGTGAGGATGGCCACCATGCCCACCAGCACGAGCACGACGATGAGGAACGGCACGGCGACCTGGAGCCAGGTGGGCGCGTGCCTGGCGTTGAGCCAGCCGCGTACCGGGGAGACCGCGATGACGAGCACGAGCGCCAGCACGACGGGGCCGGCGATCGAGGCGACCTCGCGGAGGCCGAACAGCACGACCATCGCCGCGGCGATGCCCAGCAGGAGGATGAGCGCCCGGGGCACGGATTGATCTCGCACGCCTCCGTATCTACCCCTGGGGCAGGGGTGAACCGTCGATTTGACGGTTCCGGGAGGCGTACATAGAGTTCAGCAGTCCCGCGAGGGCGGCGTTGATCGCCGGTCTCACTCGGGGGCGATCTCCAGACACACCACCGTGACCGCGGTGAGACGTACGCGTCCGCTCGGTTCGGCTGGTAAGTTAGAGGGGTTGTCTCCGAAAGGGGGCGGGCTTAATTTCTGCAGGTTGTG
>NZ_BAAAZP010000177.1:0-8545 GCF_039536965.1 Nonomuraea antimicrobica
CAGGGCCGCTGCCGGGCAGGATCGTCCGGAGCTGCAGCAGGCCGTCCAGGAGTTCGTCGACGCCGGTTTCACCGGGGTGCAGGTGCGCGTGCACGATCAGCGGGGTGAGTGGGTCGGCAGCGCCGGGGTGAGCAAGCTGGGCCAGAGCGCCGAACCGCCGACGAACGGGCGGTTCTGGGTCGGCAGCGTCACCAAGACCTTCACCGCGACCCTGGTATTGCAACTGGTCGCCGAGGGCGCGATCGGCCTGGACGATCCGGTGGCCGACCACCTGCCCGAGTTCGGGCTGGACCGGCGGATCACCGTACGGATGCTGCTGCGGCACACCAGCGGGTTGTTCAACTACACCGGCGATTTCGACCCCGACGGGACGTACGTGCCGGGGATTCCCGCCACGGGCGACGAGTGGCTGGGCAACCGGTTCAAGACCTACCGGCCGGAGGAGCTGGTACGGCTGGCGCTGTCCAAGCCGCCAAGGTTCGCGCCGGGAACGGACCAGAACTACACCAACACCAACTACACGCTGGCCCTGCTGCTGATCGAGAAGGTCACCGGCCGCTCGTACGCCGAGGAGATGCAGCGGCGGATCCTGCGGCCGCTCGGGCTGAAGGGCACCTCAGTTCCGGGCGACCGGACACAGCTCCCCGGGCCGCACGCCCACGGCTACTACCGCCATCAGGACGCCGGCCAGTGGAAGACGGTCGACGTCTCCCGGCAGAACCTCTCCCTGCTGGCCGGCGCCGGTGACATGATCTCGACCACCCAGGATCTCCAGACGTTCGTCTCCGCGCTGATGGGCGGCGAGCTCGTGCCCGCCGGGCTGCTGGCCGAGATGCGCGAGCCGTACGGGAAGCTCGGCTACGGTCTCGGGCTGTTCGTGCAGGACCTGGGCCCGGGCTGCGGCACCGTCGTCCAGCACAACGGCAGCCCGCCGCACGGCTTCGGGGCGCTGATGTACAGCTCACCCGACGGCAGCAGGACCCTGACCGCCTCGATCACCTATGTGGACGACGCCGCGAGGTCATTGGGGATGAAGGAGTTTCCGAAGGTGCTGGACCGGCTCGTCAAGGAGGTGTTCTGCGACGGGTCGGCGCGGTAGACGGGGCGGACCGGGCCGAGCGCGGCGTGGCCCGGTCCACCTGCTGTCAGCTCTCGGCCGGGACGTAGGACAGGTGGAGCACGCCGGTCGCGAACGTGTCCGACCTGGTCAGCTTCAGCGGGTGCGTCGGCTCGTCCTCGAACAGCCGCTGCCCGCGGCCGACGACGATCGGGTGGACGAGCAGGTTCAGCTCGTCGAGCAGCCCGTTGGCCAGCAGCCAGCGCATGGTGGTCGCCGAGCCGGACATCTGCAGGTCGCCTTCGAGCTCCTCCTTCAGCTCGCGCAGTTGGGCGGCGACGTCGCCGGTGATGACGGTGGTGTTGGCCCAGTCCGCCTTCTTCAGGGTGTTCGACAGGACGAACTTGCGGGACTCGTTGAACGTCTTGGCGATGTCGGGGTCGCTTTCGGCGGTCGGCCAGTACGCCGCCCACTCGTCGTACAGCGTGCGGCCCATCAGGAAGCCCGCCGCGGTCGACACCCCCGCCTCGACCACGGCGCCCATCTCGTCGCTCCAGTACGGGAAGTGCCACTGGTCGGGCCGCTCCACCACGCCGTCCACCGAGATGAAGAAGCTGGAAATGATCTTTGCCATCGATGTTGTTCCTCACGTAACCAGAGTCATCGGTACGAGGCGGACGAGTCGTGCCCTCCCCTCCGCAGGGACATTAGGGGCAAGGCGCCCCCCGGGTCTTGTACGGAAACGACAGCCCACCCCGGCCCGCACGCCCCGACCGCGCGCCCCGACCGGCGCGGTCACATAAAAGGGCCGCCGTTGTGCAGGCCCTCGCCCTGCGGCTCCAGCGCGTACGCGATGCCCGCGTCGACGGCGCTGTCAAACCCCGTCAGAAAGGCCACCTGGTAGGCGTTGTCACCGAGGAGGTCGCGGGCCTCCTCCTCGCACGCCTTCCTGGCCGCCACCCACGCGGGCGCGCTCGCCTGCGCCTGGCCGTGGACGCTCCAGATCCGCTGCGCCAGCCCGAGCAGCCGGGCCGCCCGGTAGGCCCGCCCGGCCGCGCCCGCCGCCAGGGCGAGCAGGTCGACGGCCAGGCCGATGCCGAAGCTGTCGTGCAGCCGCCGCTTGACGCGCAGTGCCTCCTGCCCGAACGCGACGGCCACGTCGAGGCGTCCGCCGTCCAGCTCGGCCCGGCCGCGCAGGAGGTCGCCGTGGGCGCGCATCGCCTGCTCGCCGCGCCGGTCGCACAGCGAGCGCAGGTCCTCCAGCACGGCGACGGCGTCGTCGGTACGGCCGTCCGCGATGAGCGCGTGGCCCCGGCACAGCAGGGCCAGCAGCCGGGCGATGGTGAGCGGATCGTCGCCCCGCGGGGCGCGGCAGGCGCGCTCCGACTCGGCCATCGCCTGGAGCAGGTCGCCGCGGATCACCCCGGCCGACGCCCTGAGCGCGCTGACGCACCCGGCCGCGTGGTCGTCGTCGGCGGAGACGGCCAGCTCGATCTGCGCGGCCCTGGCCTCGGCGCCGTCGGCGTCACCCTGCGTGGCGGCCAGCAGGCCGTCCGCCCACAACGCCTGCGCGAGCGCCGGGCCCGGCCGGGTGTCGAGGGCCAGGGCCTGGGCCAGGTAGTGGCGGCCCTCCTTGGCGTAGCCGCAGCCGTACCAGAAGAACGCCAGCGTCCCGGCCAGTTCCAGGGCCGCCCGGCCGTCCCCGGCGGTAAGCGCCGTCGCCAGGGCGGCGCGCAGGTTGTCGTACTCGCCGATCATCCGGTCGTACCAGGAGATCTGGCCGGGGCCGAGCCAGCCGGCGGCGCCCTTGGCGGCCAGCGCGAGGTAGTGCTCGTGGTGGCGCCGCCTGAACCGCTCTTCCTCGCCGAGATCGCGCAACCGCGACGCGCCGTACTCACGCAGCGCGTCGAGCATCCGGTAGCGCTCGCCCGCGCCGGTGGGCAGCCAGGTCAGGATCGACTCGTCGGCCAGCGCGTCGAGCAGCAGCCCGATGTCCGCCCCGGTTAAGAGGTCGTCGGCGCACACCTGGCGCACGGCCTCGGCGTCGAAGTCACCCGCGAACACCGACAGGCGCGCCCAGAGCAGGCGCTCGGCCGGTTCGCACAGCTCGTGGCTCCACCCGACCACGGTACGCAGCGCCCGGTGCCACGACGGGCCCGCCGCACCGGCCGGGACAGGGGCGTCCTCCTGGGCGGCGGACCGTTCGTCGAGCCGGTCGGCCAGGTACGCGATGGGCAGCTCACGCAGCCGCGCCGCGGCCAGCTCGATGGCCAGCGGGACGCCCTCGAGCCGGCGGCACAGGCGTACGACGACCTCCTGGTCCGCGTCGGCGAGGTCGAAGCCGGGCACGGTCTCGGCGGCGCGCTCGGCCAGCAGCGCCACCGCGTCGCCACCCGCGAGCATCGCCGGGCCGGGTGACGGGACCGGCAGCGGCCCGACCTCGTACACCAGCTCGCCCGGTGCCTCCAGCGGGCGGCGGCCGGTGGCCAGCACGCGCAGCCCCGGGACGGCGTCGAGCAGCGCCCCGATCGTGCCGGCGCAGGCGCCCGCCAGGTGTTCGCAGGCGTCGAGGACGATCAGCATCTCCCGCCCTGACAGGTGCTCGGCCAGCACCTCGACCATGGGGCGGGTGGTCCGGTCGGTGAGCCGCAGCGCCTCGGCGATCGCGTGCGGCAGCAGCCTGCCGTCGTCCAGCGGGGACAGCTCGACCAGCCAGGCCCCGCCGCCAAACTCGGGCCGCAGCTCGGCCGCGGCCCGCAACGCCAGCCGCGACTTGCCGACCCCGCCCGCGCCCGTGAGCGTCACCAGCCGCGACCGCCGGCAGGCCCTGCGCACCTGGTCAAGCTCGCTCCGGCGGCCGATCAGGCTCGTCAGCTCCGGTGGGAGGTTGCCTGCCTGCCACTTCGCCATCGTGATCGCCACCCATCGGCTGCCGGTGTGACAGCAGCTTGCCTGATTGCGCCGTGCTCCGTCACTAAAAGTGAAAAAGGAACTACTCCTGACCCAGGAGATGTTGCGCCCGCGTTACCTGTGACGTCAAGGGCCGGTGACGTCAAGGGCCGGTGCACGCGAGGCGACACCCCGCCGGCGCACCGGCAGGCTCGCGGGCCGCGCCTCCGAGGAAAGCCGTCCGGATCATGAAAGGTTCGGAAGGTACGTACTGACCTCGAAGGAACTCCAGTGGGACACGATCACGAAGGCCGGCGGGTGAGCCGGCGACGGCTGATCACCGGAATCAGCTCGCTCGGGCTCGGCAGCCTCATCTCCGCCTCAGGCCCTGGAGTCAGGGCCACGGCACTGGCCGACTCCCGTTTCGCCGGGGCCCCGGCCTGCGCTCTGACGCCGAGCGCGACGAAGGGCCCCTTCTACTTCGACTCCGACCTGGTCCGCCGCGACATCCGCGAGGACCGGCCGGGCGTGCGGCTGGACCTGGCCGTCAGGGTCCAGGACAGCCGGACGTGCCGGCCGCTGCCCGGCGCGGTGGTCGAGATCTGGCAATGCGACGCGGCCGGGCTCTACTCCGGCGCGGAGAAGGTCTCCAAGCACGGCGTCGTCGCCGCCCCGAGCACGACGGCGGAGAACGGCAAGTCCGACTGGACCGACCTGAAGCCCGCCGACAACAAGCGCTACCTGCGCGGCGCCCAGGCGGCCAACGGCGCGGGCGTCGTCGAGTTCACCACCATCTGGCCGGGCTGGTACCGGGGCAGGACGGTGCACATCCACGTCATGGTGCACATCAGCGACAGGCGGGTGCTGAGCACGCAGCTCATGTTCGACGACGCGCTCAACGCCGAGGTGCTGTCCAGGCCGCCGTACTCGGGGCGGGAGGGGCGGCGGGACACGTTCAACCAGGGGGACGAGGACTTCCGCGACGGCGTGCTGCTGAAGGTCACCAAGCAGGGTGACGGCTACCTGGGCACCGTCGTCCTGACCGCCGACCCCGAGTAACCGGCGCACAACGTACGGGCCCGGCGGCAACCGGTCCACATCCGGCTAGGGTGGTCACCGTTCGCGCAAGGAGAGGAAGATCCGGTGAGCGCTAGCGGTGGGCCGGCCATCCCCGAAGTGGTCGAGAGCCCGGCCCGGCCGGCGGCCCCGCCGAGCGCCCTGACGCGCTGGCTGCTGCAGCACCGGGTCCAGCCGGTCGGCCCTGAGTCGGCGGAGGGCCACGCCGAGCCTCAGTCGTGGTGGAAGGTCATGTGCCTGACCGGCGTCGACTACTTCTCCACCCTGGCCTACCTGCCCGGCATCGCCGCCCTGGCGGCCGGGGCCCTGTCGCCGCTGGCCACGCTGCTCATCGTGGCGCTGACGCTGCTGGGCATGCTGCCGATGTACCGCAGGGTGGCCAAGGAGAGCCCGCACGGGCAGGGGTCGGTGGCGATGCTGGAGCGGCTGCTGCCGTTCTGGCGCGGCAAGCTCTTCGTGCTGGTGCTGCTGGGGTTCGTGGCCACGTCGTGGATCGTCACGATCACGCTGTCGGCGGCCGACGCCTCGGTCCACATCCTGGAGAACCCGTACGCCCCCGGCTTCCTGCACGGGCACGCGGTGGCGATCACGGTGGTGCTGCTGGTGGTGCTCGGCGGGGTGTTCCTGCTCGGCTTCACCGAGGCGGTCGGGGTGGCGATCCCGCTCGTGGCGCTCTTCCTCGGGCTGAACGCCGTGGTCGTGGTCGTGGGGTTGACCGAGGTGCTGGGCGACCCGGCGGCGCTGTCGCGGTGGACCGACGCGCTGGCGAGCGGGCAGGGCGGCGGCGGGGCGGCCGGGCTGCTCTGGCCGGCGGTGCTCGCCTTCCCGCTGCTGGTGCTGGGGCTGTCGGGGTTCGAGACGGGCGTCAGCATGATGCCGCTGGTCGCGGCCGAGGGCCGTGGTCGCGAGGAACGGCTGCGCTCGCGCATCCGCAACACCCGCAAGCTGCTCACCGCGGCCGCGCTCATCATGAGCGTCTACCTGATCGCCACCAGCTTCGTGACGACCGTGCTCATCCCGGTCGCGGAGTTCCGGCCGGGTGGGGAGGCCAACGGCAGGGCACTGGCGTACCTGGCGCACGAGCGGCTCGGCGAGGTGTTCGGCACGGCGTACGACATCAGCACGATCCTCATCCTGTGGTTCGCGGGCGCCTCCGCGATGGCCGGGCTGATCAACATCGTGCCGCGTTATCTGCCCTCCTACGGCATGGCGCCCGAATGGGGGCGTGCCGTGCGTCCGGTGGTGCTCGTCTACACGGGCATCTGCGTGGTCCTCACGATCGCCTTCGACGCGGACGTGGACGCCCAGGCGGGCGCGTACGCCACCGGGATCCTGGCCATGATGGTCTCCGGCGCGGTCGCGGTGACGATCTCCGCCGTCCGCAAGAGGCAGCGGTGGGCCACCGTGGGGTTCGCGGTGCTGACCCTCGTGCTGGTGTACGCGCTGGCGGAGAACATCAGGGAGAAGCCCGACGGGATCGCCATCTCCGCGCTGTTCATCGTCGGCATCATCGTGATCTCGCTGATCTCGCGGGTCTCGCGTACGACGGAGCTGCGGGCCGACCGGATCGAGTTCGACGCGGCGGCGCGGCGGTTCGTGGCCGACTCGCTCGCCCACGACGGGGCGCTCAACCTCATCGCCAACCGCCGCCAGTCGGGCGACGTGGCCGAGTACGCCGCCAAGGAGGCCGAGCAGCGCGGCATGAACCCGGTCCCCGGGCAGGCCGACGTGTTGTTCCTGGAGATCGACGTCATCGACCCGTCCACGTTCAGCGACGTGCTGCGGGTACGCGGCGTCGAGGTGGACGGGCACCGCGTGCTGCGGGCCGAGAGCCCGGCCGCGCCGAACGCCATCGCCGCCATCCTGCTGGCCCTGCGCGACGCCACCGGGGTGCGCCCGCACTGCTACTTCGAGTGGGCGGAGGGGGCGCCGCTGACGCACCTGCTCCGCTACCTCATCCTCGGACGCGGTGACACGGCCCCGGTCGTACGGGAGATCATCCGCGCCGGCGAGCCCGACCCGGCCCGCCGCCCCGGCATCCACGTCGGCGGCTGATCCGGCCCGGTGCCGATCTGGTGGCGGGGACATCGCCCGAGCGGGCCGGGGTGGCGCCGGGTGTGGTGCACTACCACTTCGCCTCCGTCACCGACCTGCTCGTCGCCGCCGGGCTCGGCTTCACCGAGGGGTTGCTCGGGCGTCTCGCCGTGGAGCTGCGCGGGCGGCCCGGCATCGAGGAGGGAGTCGAGTGGCTGCTGGGCGAGCTGTCGAGGCACAGCGGCACCGACCCGGCCTCGCTGCTGGTGGTCGAGATGTTCCTGGCCTCGACCCGGCTGCCGGAGCTGCGCGAGCAGCTCGGGGAGCAGATCGTGCGGTTCCGTGCCTCCGTGGCGTACTGGCTGGTCGAGCGCGGTTACCGGGGTGACGCGGGAGCCGCGGCCGCGATGCTGGCGGCAGCGGTCGACGGGATCATGCTGCACCGCGCCCTTGACCCCGGTCTGGATCTCGCGACGCTGGCCGGTCCGCTGCGCGCCATGTTCGGCCCCACACCGGGCGACGACCCGAGCCCCAACCTGAGGAGGGCGGAACCGTCGTGAAGGCACTGATCTGCGGCGCCGGCATCGCCGGGCTGACGCTGGCCTGGCATCTCGAACGCGCCGGTTGGGAGGTGGAGCTGGTCGAGCGGGCGGCGGCGTTCCGCGACGGCGGCTACATGATCGACTTCTACGGCCCCGGCCACGAGGTCGCCGGGCGGATGGGGCTCCTCCCCCGGCTGCGCGAGGCCCGCTACCCGCTCAACGAGCTGAGCTACGTCGACCGTGACGGCCGCCGCACCAGCCACCTGACGCTGACGTCCGGCTTGGAGGGGGTGATCAGCCTGCTCCGCGGCGACCTGGCCAGGGCCGTCGCCGACGACGTGCGCTCCCCCATCACGTACGGCACCACGGTCGAGGCCGCGGACCAGCACCCCGGCGGGGTGTCGGTGCGGCTGAGCGACGGCACGACCCGCGAGGCCGACCTGCTCGTGGGCGCGGACGGCGCCCGCTCCCGGGTGCGTGAGCTGGCGTTCGGCCGGGTGACGCCGCGTTACCTCGGTCACCAGGTCGCCGCCTGCGTCGTGACCGACGCCGGGCTGAGCCGCCGGGTCGGCACCCGGTACCAGATGCTCACCGAGCCCGGTCTGATGGCCGGTGCGTACGCGCTGCGCGACGACCGGCTCGCCCTGCTGTTCCTGCGCCGTGAGCCCGACTCCACCCTGCCCGACGACCCGGTCGCCGACCTGCGCCGCCATTTCGGCAGGCTCGGCTGGATCCTGCCCGAGGCGCTGTCGCGCTGCCCCGGCCCGCCCGAGCTCTACCACGACCTGGTGACGCAGGTGGAGCTGGAGGGCTGGCACCGCGGGCGGATCGTGCTCGTGGGCGACGCGTGCCAGGCGGTGTCGCTGTTCGCCGGTCACGGGGCGTCGATGGCGATGGCCGCCGCCTGGGTCCTGGCCGACGAACTCACCGCCGACGAACTCACCGC
>NZ_BAAAZP010000178.1:0-31965 GCF_039536965.1 Nonomuraea antimicrobica
GCCGCGGACGCCGCGCCGAGCAGGCGCGCGGCCCGCGCGGGGTGTCCGGCGAGGGCCCGCGCCCCGGCGAGCCCTTCCAAGGCCAGGGCGAGCGCCCGCGGATCGCTGGTGTCCCGGGCCGCGGCCAGCCCTTCCAGGTGCAGCGCCAGCGCCGTCTCCGCGTCCCCGCGCAGCTCCGCGACGAAGCCGAGCTCGGCCAGGATCAGCGCCGCTCCGTACTCCGCGTCGAACTGCCGATTCCACTCCAGCCAGCGGCGCAGATACGACTCCGCCCGGTCGAGCCGACCCTGCCGGCGTGCCCCCAGGGCGAGCCCGATCTCGGCGAACTCCTCAGCCGGCTTGTCTCCCTGCTCGACGGCAAGGCGCCGGCCCCGCTCGTGGAACTCCTCGGCCCTGGCGTAGTCGCCGGTCAACAGGGTGATCCTGCCGAGCTCGGACCAGCGCATCGAGGCGTCGGTCCACAGCCCCAGGTCCTCGGCCATCCGCAGCCCTTCCCGGTGCAGGTGAGCGGCCTGCGGATAGTCGCCCTCGATCTCCGCGAGCCGCCCGAGCACGGCTGTGGCCTGCAGCTGCCCCCACTGGTCACCGGCCTGGTGGAAGAGATTGAGACTCTCCTCTCCGTCGCGCCGGGAAGCCTTCAGATCGCCGCACACGTACGTCTGCATGCCCCGGGTGCTGAGCCCCGCAGCGAGTGCCCAGCGGTCGCCGAGCGCGCGGGACTCGGTCAGTACCCGGTTGAGCAGCTCCTCGCCTACCGCGAAGTCACCGAACCGGGTGACCGCGAAGCCGAGCAGCCAGCCCGCCCTGGTCCGCTCGTGCGGGTCGCGGATGCCCTCGTACACCTCGAGGACGGCCCGGCTGCGGCGCGCCGGCCCGTCCGGGGAGCCGGACAGCAGGCTCATCCCGGTTTGCCAGGCCACGGTCCCTGACCGGTCCGGCACCCGGTCGGCTGCGGAGTCCGCCGCGCCCTCATCGGGAGGATTCTGCGGCAGGGCGAGGGCCAGGGTGAGGTAGCGGTTGGCCTCGGTGAGGCGGCCGCGCAGGAACCAGTACCAGGCCATCGCGTGGACAAGCCGTCGCATCAGGCGACCGTCGCCGTCGGCGGCGGCGCTGTCGAGTGTGCTGCGGATGTTGGCGGTCTCGGCGTCCAGGCGCCGCAGCCAGTGCTGCTGATCGGCGCCGCGCAGAAAAGAGTCGGCCCGCTCGGCGAACTCCACGTAATAGTGCGCGTGTTCGCGCCGTACCCGCTCGTATTCGGTTTCCCGCAGCCGCTCCAGGAGGTACGCCGAGACCGACTCGAGCAGCCGGTACCGGGTGCCGTCGGCCTCGTGGGCGACCAGCACGAGGGAACGGTCGACCAGACGGGTCAGCAGGTCCAGGACCTCGGTGGGCTTCACACCGGCACCGGCGCAGACGGCCTCGGCGGCCTCCAGGGTGCAGCCATCGGAGTGGACGGCGAGCCGGCGCAGCACCGCCTGCTCGGCCGCGGTGAGCAGTTCCCAGCTCCAGTCGATCATCGCGCGCAAGGTCTGCTGCCGCGCCGGGGCACCCCGATGGCCGCCGGTGAGCAGCCGGAACCGGTCGTCCAGACGCCTGGCCAGCTCACGCGCGCCAAGGACCCGTACCCGAGTCGATGCCAGCTCCAGGGCCAGCGGAATTCCGTCGAGCCGGCGGCAGATGGAGGCGACCGCGTGGGCGTTGTCGTCGGACAGGGCGAAGCCGGGCGCGGCGGCGACAGCACGTTCGAGGAACAACTGCACCGCGCTCGACGTGCGCAGCACCGCCTGGTCGGCCGAGTCGGCGGGCGGGTCGAGCGGGGGCACCGGCCACACCTGCTCGCCCGAGATGTTCAGCGGTTCCTGGCTGGTGGCGAGGATCCGTACTCCCGGGGCGGCCCGCAGCAGGGCCCGGGCCAGGTCCGCGGCGGCCTCGATGACGTGCTCGCAGTTGTCCAGGACCAACAGTAGGCGCTGGCTGCGGAGCGTGTCGGACAGGCGGTCGAGCAGGGTGCGCGGCCGCCTGTCCGGCAGGGGGCCAGGACTGGCGTCGTCCCGAACGCCCAGCGTCGCGGCCACCACTTCGGCCAGTTCCTCGCCCGTGGTGGCCGCACCGGACTCGGTGGAGACGGCCTGCGCGGCCAGCTCCACCAGCCAGACACCGTCCGCGTAGGAGCCGGTCAGGCCGGAGGCCACCTCCACCGCCAGGCGTGTCTTGCCGACCCCGCCGGGCCCCGTCAACGTCACCAGGCGGCCCGCCGCGATCAGGGCGCGGACCTCCTTCAAAGAGTCCGACCGCCCGATCAGGCCGGTGGCCGGGGTGGGCAGGTTGGTGTGGCGGCGTGGAGCGGGCGCGGGCGCCGGGACGGCCTGCAGGGCCGGGTCCTGCTGCAGGATCTCCCATTGCAGGGCGGACAGTTCAGGACCCGGCTCAAGGCCCAGTTCCTCCTCCAGACGGCGGCGTAGATCCTGATAGCTGTCCAGGGCCTCGCTCGCCCGGCCCGCGCCGTACAGAGCCCGCATGTGGGCCGCGCGCAGCCGCTCCCGGAGCGGGTGGCGGCCGGTCAGGTCGCCGAGCTCCCCGGCAAGAAGACCATGCTCGCCCAGCTCCAGGCGGGCCTCAGCCTGTTCCTCGATGGCCAGCAGGCGCTGCTCCTCCAAGCGCGTGATGGCCGCGCGTGCGAAATCCTCGTCGATGAAGTCGGCAAAGGCAGGGCCGCGCCACAACGCCAGCGCCTCGGTGAGCAGTGCGGCACGCTCGCGGGGGTCGGCGGTGGCCCGGGCCCGGGTGGTGAGCGCGGTGAACCGGCCTGCGTCCACGGCCTCGTCCGCCACGTCGAGGACGTAGCCGAGGGCCCGGCGCACCACCAGACCCTGTCCTCCGGACCGGGCGAGCACCCGCCGCAGCCGCGACACCAGAGTCTGCAGGGCACCCGCGGGATTCGCCGGCGCCGCGTCGCCCCACAGCTCGTCCACGAGCCGGTCGGCGGAGACCACCTGCCCCCGGGCCGTCAGCAAAGCCGCGAGCAGCGCGCGCACCTTCGACTCCGGCACCACCACAAGTTCACCGTCCGCCGACCAGACGGCAAGCGGACCCAACACCCCGAAACGCATGAACTCACCGTACGGCCACGTAGTCATTGCCCGGCGTGTCAGCGCACCGCAAGCAGACCGACAGAAGACCGCGAGTCCCTGCCCGCACTCTCTGTGGTGCGCCAGTCGGAACCGGCGCACCACACGCACCTCGCACACCGTATGACCAGGGAGTCAATGATGAGCAAGTTCGCAGGCAAGAAGTCCGTCGTCACGGGCGGTACCCACGGAATGGGCCTGGCCATCGTCAAGGCGCTCCTGGACGGCGGGGCCGAGGTCGTCCTCACGGGCCGCAACGAGACGACGATCGAGCAGGCTCGCACCGAGCTGAAGCCCGAAGCCGCGCACGTCGTACGCTCCGACGCGGCCAGCATGGCCGACATCCGCGCCCTCGCCGCCACCGTGCAGGACAGGCTCGGCCGCATCGACTACCTCTTCGTCAACCACGGCATCGCCGAGGTGCAGACGCTCGAGGAGGTCACCGAGGACTCATGGGACCGGCACTTCGCCGTCAACGCCAAGGGCGCCTTCTTCACCGTGCAGAGCCTGTCACCGCTGATCAACGACGGCGGGGCGATCGTCTTCACCACCGTCGCCAACGACCTGATCTTCCCCGGCCTGAGCGCCTACTCCGGCTCCAAGGAAGCGGTGCGCGCGATCTCCCACGTCCTCGCGGCCGAGCTCCTGCCTCGCAAGATCCGCGTCAACTCCGTCGCCCCCGGCTACATCAAGACGCCCACCATGGGCGTCGCCGGGCTGACCGAGGAAGAACGCCGCGAGTTCGAGCGGCAGGGCAGCGAGACCACTCCGCTGAAGCGCAACGGCACCGTCGAGGAGGTCGCCGCAGCCGCGCTCTTCCTGGCCGCCGACGCGACCTTCACCACCAACGCCGAATTCCCGGTCGACGGCGGGTTCGCCCAGGGCCTCAGCAGCGCGCACTGAGGCAACCCCCACTTCTCCAGCCGCCGCCCGGCCCATGTGCGGGGCGGCGGCCCGCGAACAGAAGAACCGAAAGGTCAGACCCATGACTTCGAGTAGGGCCGTGGGCCGTACACGAGCCGGCCGGCGAGAGTGGACCGGGCTCGCGTTGCTGGCCCTGCCCAGCATCCTGCTGTCGCTGGACGTGACCCTCCTGCATCTGGCGGTGCCGCACCTGGGAGCGGCGCTTGCACCCAGCAGCACCCAGATGCTGTGGATCATCGATATCTACGCCTTCATGATCGCCGGGTTCCTGGTCACCGCGGGTACCCTGGGCGACCGTATCGGCCGGCGCAAGCTGCTGCTCAGCGGTGGGCTGGCCTTCGGTGCCGCCTCGCTGCTCGCCGCCTACGCCAGCAGCCCCGAGATGCTGATCATCGCCCGGGCTCTGCTCGGCATCGCGGGCGCGACCCTCATGCCCTCCACACTTGCCCTGATCAGCAACATGTTCCAGGACCCCAAACAGCGGGGCACCGCCATCGGGACCTGGGCCGCCAGCTTCTCCGTGGGCATCGCGCTCGGCCCGGTCGTCGGCGGCGCCATGCTGGAGGCGTTCTGGTGGGGCTCGGTCTTCCTCCTCGCCGTCCCCGTGATGGCTCTGCTGCTGATCATCGGACCGCTGCTGCTGCCCGAGTACAAGGACGAGAACGCAGGCCGGATCGATCTGATCAGCATCGTCCTGTCCCTCGCCGCCATCCTGCCCGCCATCTACGGCATCAAGGAGATCGCCAAGCACGGTATGCAGAGCGCGCCCCTGATCGCCGTGGTGGTCGGCCTGGCCTTCGGCATCGTCTTCACCCGCCGCCAGCTACGGCTCGAGAACCCGATGCTGGACCTGAGCCTGTTCCGCAGCCGGGCCTTCAGCGTCGCCCTCGGCGTGATGCTCTTCGCCGCCGTCGCCATGGGCGGCATCTACCTCTTCGTCACCCAGTACCTGCAGATGGTCGCCGGACTCACGCCACTGAAGGCAGGCCTGTGGCTGCTGCCCGCCGCTGGGCTCCTGATCGCTTCCTCGATGCTCGCCCCGATCGCGGCCCGCCGGATCCGCCCCGGCAACGTCACCGCCGTCGGACTGATCCTTTCCGCCATCGGCTACGTCACTCTCACCCAGGCCGACGCCGGCGACAACGGACTGGCCTACGTCATCGTCGGCTTCAGCGTCATCTATACCGGCATCGGCCCCGTGATGGGCCTGAGCGTCTCGCTCGTCGTCGGCTCCGCGCCCCCAGAGAAGGCCGGTGCCGCCTCCGCCCTGGAGCAGACCAGCAGCGACTTGGGCCTCGCGGTCGGCATCGCAGCCCTGGGCAGCCTCGGCACCACCGTCTACCGCAACCGCGTCGCCGACGAACTCCCCGCCGACACCCCTGCCGGGGTAGCCGACGCCAGCCGCGACACCCTCGCCCGGGCCCTGGACGCCACCCGTGACCTGCCCGGATCGATGGCCGACCAGATCATCACACCCGCCCGCGAGGCCTTCGCATCCGGCCTCAACGTCGTCGCCCTCATCGGAGCGATTCTGGTCACCGCACTCACGATCCTCGCCCTCACGATGCTCCGCCACGTACCCCCCGACAACGCGGCCGCGGCGCAGCCTGCGGAGACCACCGAGGCGATCCCCCTCTAGATCGACGGTTCAAGAGTGATGATTTCGAACCTGCGCCCGGAAAGGCACTCTAATGACTCCTCGGCCCTGCACCGCTCAACGGCACGCGGCTCCGCGCTTCGACCTCAAGGCATCAGGTACAACTGCACGTGACGACGCTGGGCACACCCTCAGGTGACTCTGGAGCTTGTAACGCACCGACATACCCCCGATATACCGCCCATATGTACGGTCTGGTTATCGGCTTTATTCGATGAAAGGGGCGAGGTCGTGCGGAAACCGGCTATGCAAACGACAAGGCGGCTCTCTACGGGGCTGGCCATCTCCATGATTGCCATGGGCGCGGTACTGGTCACTCCGCAAGCAGCTTCAGCGTCTCCGGGCTTCCTGTACACCAAGTATTCGTCGACGTGTAAGCAGGGGGCCGCCGGAGACTCGTACGAGACCAGCATCACGCGGTACGGCGTCGGTGAGCGTCACATCAGATTTGCGTTCGGGGTCCCCACGGGGAAGAGCACAGCTCGGCAACTGGCCTACAATCGCGCGCGCGTCACGAAGATCTGCACCAAAGGAATCGGGCCCAATCTCTGGAGGTGGAGGCTCGATTACTACGGCATTTCGAGCGGAAAGGTCAGCCGACTGAAGATCGGGAAGCATGCATGCAGCCGGGCCGGTACATGCGGTAAGGCGTACGACATCACGTACGGGACCTGGCGTGCGGGTTGGACCCACGAAAAGCTCTGACTGGCGTGCCATCGTTCCGCCGACAGGAATGTCCAGGCCGCTCTTCGCGCCCAGAAGTCCACCCAGCACCTAATGGCCGGTGCTGGGTGAGATCTCGGGTGGCTACCAGGAGTGAAGTTCAGTGGCTCCTGCATGAGTTGTGTGCTGACTTTGGATTTTGTCTCCCTTCTCAGGAGCAAGAGCGACTGCTGCGGGAGGCATCTTCCATGAGCGTTGACGCCTTCACGGACGCCGTATTCATTACCGAAGGGATAGACCTGTCACGCCACAAGAAGTTCCGTCGGGGGGTGCGAGACAGGGTCCAGAGCCACCTACCTGCCGTCAGGCAGGTAGGTGGCTCGGGAGGCTCAGAGGAAGGGCCGCAGGGTCGGTGACCGGGCGGCGGACGATGCGGAAGGTGCCCAGGAGTGTGATCCGGTCTCGATCCCAGCATGGTGACCGCGGTGCAGATCGGTGTGGACTGTCACCACCTCGGGGTTGTCGCCGCTCGTCATACCATCGCTCGCGAATCCGCACCCTGCCCGCACCGCGCAGGCTGCCGTCCGTGGCGAAGTTCTGGTCGGCAGGTGGGCCGAGATGCTTGCCGCCGAGCACGCTCCCGCCTACGGCCCGGAAGACGGCAAACGTTTACGGTGCGGCCATCCAAGATCACCCGATTGGTTGCCGATGATCTCTACTTTTGCGGCGTTTGTGCAGTTCTCTCCCGCCTCCGTGGAAGGACATCCATGCGCATTTCCGCTCGGGCATTCGTCGTCACCTTAGCGACGGTCCTGGCACTCAGCAGCGCGACCGTGGCAGGTACCCCGGCCATCGCCGCGCAGGAAGACCCTGCCCTGGCAGCCCTCACCCAGGTGGTGCCTGAGATCGTCGAGGAGGCCAAGACCGTCCCGCCGACCGAGATCCCGGACGGAGACGTCCAGCGGCCGTTCGGCATCGCGACGGACCCCGACCGTACGCTGGTCGCGACCGTCAGCGAGACCGACATCGGCATCGGCCTTCCGGAGGCCAGCGGCGCTGGCAACCAGCCGCTGCCCGGCCTGGTCACCTACGCCGCCAACCAGCCCAGCGTGGCCTACGCTCACCAGCGCACCGGTCAGATCGCCCGCGCGCTGACGATCATCAAGGACTCCTCGGCACCGACCGAGTACCGCTTCCCGATCTCCGCGCCCGAGGGCTCGATGCTGGAGGTCGAGGAGGACGACGGCACGGTCCTGATCTACAACAACGACTTCTATCTGGCCGAGATCGATCTGCCCTGGGCCAAGGACGCCAACGGCAACCCGGTGCCGACGTCGTACCGGGTGGAGGGCATGACGCTCATCCAGACGGTCAACCACGCGGGCGCCGCCTACCCCGTGGTCGCCGACCCCGCGCTCAAGCTGCAGTGCGAGTGGTGGAAGGCCATGTGCCGGCTGATCTTCTCGAAGAGCCTGACCAAGAAGCTCTACAACGCCTGGTTCGTCGCCGGCGTCGCCGGCGCCATCGAGGCGATGAAGGGTGCCTGCGACAAGCTCAAGGGCAAGGCCAAGCTGATCTGCAAGGTCGCCTACACGGCGGGTGGGGCCTCGGCCATCTACAAGGTCCGGGAAGCCGCCAGGAAGAACCAGTGCTTCGCGATCCGGTTCCAGGCTCCAGGCATCGTCTGGTACGAGGTTCGCTCGAAGAGCTGCCAGAGCAAGTAACCCCTGCGCGATCCCGACGCCCTCGCCCGGTCCGGCGAGGGCGTCGCCTTTCGTGCACCTTCTCCAGAGAACCCATGCCTGCCTTCACCCCGCCACGGGCCCCCTCCAGTTGGCCTTGCCCTCCCGCTTCGCCCACCGGCAGCAGTTACGTCACCCGCCGCCGGGTCGTCCGCGCGGCCGTCGGCCCGCCTGATGGGGCGGCGCGTCGAGGACACCCGTACCGAGACCGGGCGCGGGTCGTGGATTCCGATCGATGTTGCCGCCGGACAGTCCAGCGGTTTGCCGGTGCCGTGGGGTTCAGAAGTCGATGAATCCGTACAGCGCGAGATGGTTCGACTTGGTGCTGCCGACCGTGTGGTCGATGTTCGACGGCCGGACGGCGCCCTTGACGAAGAGGTAGTCGATCTTCCTGGAGCCGCTGGTTGCCTTTGCTCCGTAGCCGGTCATACCGAAGCCGCCGAGTGTGGTGGAGGCGATGTTCGTGCGATTCGCGTCGATCCCGATCACGCGGATCGTTGACGCGTTCATCAGGCTCGTGGCGTCCGTGCCGACGTGGATGCCGGAGTCGGCGATGCCCGTGTAGCCCGCACCCGCGCAGGCGTTCCCGCCGTTCTGTTCCGGGAGGTGCATGGTCGCGGCGAAGACGGTCGTCCCGGTCTCCCTGATCGTGAATCTCGCCGCGAGGGCGCTGGTGCGCTTCCACTTGTGTTCGTTGGTGGTGCCGTCGTCGTTGTTCGGCGGCTTGTACAGCGTGCACCCGGCCCCGCCGTTGTACGGTGTGCCAGGCTTCAGCCAGCCCGCGCTCCAGTATTTGGAGATGTCACCGGCCGCGAGGCTCAGCGTTCTGGTGTTGTAGATGATCCCGTTGGTCTGCCGCTTCTTCAGGTCGCCGAGCGACTGCTGGCTGCACTTGTGCGAACTGCCCCACTCCTCGGGGTCGTCCCAGGCCACGAGTGCCCTGTAGGTGCCCGCCGGATAGCCGAACTTGGCTCCGAGTTGGTCGGCGTACGCCGTGGCCTGTCCGGTGCCGCGTACCTGTTGCACGATCAGCAGATCGGGAGCCTGCACGCCAGAGGTGCCCGTGTTGCCGTTGTCGTCGACGAGCATCGACGTGAGGTGGTCCGGGCCTGAGATCCGGGTGCAGGTGCCGTCGGCATTGTTTCTCACCAGGTTCTCGATGTTGTTGTTGTAGACCCGTAAGACCCGGTCCGCCGCGGAGGTGGGCGCTTCTTGCGTCTGCGTGATCGAGGAGGTGGGGAGTAAAGCGGCTGTCGCGAGCGCCACCGCGCCCAGCGAGGGGAAAAGGGGCGACATTATCGAAGGGTAGCCCTGCTCGTCGGGCTTGTCCCGAGCCGATGATGTTGAATCGCGGACGTGGCGACGCGGCCTGGAGGGGCATGGGCCCGCCGGGCGCGTCAGGCTCCCTGGTGCGTCTGCCTGCCGACCCACTGGGGCCCGCGAGGTGGCCGCCCACCTCACGGTGGCTGCCGTCGCTCCGCTGTAGGTTTCGCGACTTGGGCGATCTCGGCTCCGTTCCCGAGAGGCGTGCTCACAGCCACCTGGCCCTGGTCAGCTCTCCCAGATAGGCGTCCAGCGGTTGGACGTGGCCGGCAAGAGGTCGGCTGCCGTCCCACCAGCAGATCGCGCTGATCTCCTCGTTGGGGGTGAAGTCCGGGCGCGCGCTGGTACGCGTGGTGTAGAGGGCCGCGTACTCGACGCGCCGCTCGGGGCCGAGCAGGAAGCGCGCGTGTCCGACGAACACGAGGTCGGCGACGTTCAGGCCGGTCTCTTCCCGCAACTCTCGCACGGCCGCCATGCGTGGTGTCTCGCCCGGGTCGATCATGCCACCAGGCAGTTCCCAGCATCGACGTCGACGGTTGAAGACCAGCAGTAGCTCTTCACCGCGCCACACCGCCACCAGCGCCAGCGGCATGGGACCGTCGTCGAAGCGAGCCACCTCTGCGGACGGATGAAACGCGGTCAGAAGGTTCCCGGCTTCGTCAACGGCGAGAACGTCACCCATCTCTGATCCTCCATCTGAAGGTGTTCCCGGACACTCAAGATGAGGATGAACGCGACGTCCAAGGCCAGGACTGAAGTGCGATCGCGGACTTGCACACACGGGCTCCTGCGTAGTCGCGGATGGCCGGGGGTTTACCCGTCCTGCGGGGATTCCGGCCAGTACGGGGCTGCGTGCTGGGCGGCGTCCGCGATGGCCGCGCCGTCGAGTTCGACGATGCTCAGCTCGATACCGCCGACGGGCCACTCCACAGCGAATTCGAAGCTCTCCCGGGGAGGCGAGGGCCAGAGCCACAGCCCCATGGTCAGGACATCTGCATCCTCGTCACCGCTGCGCATGGACATGCCGGGGAGCAGCAAGGATAGCTGCGGGCCTGGCGGCGGAGTCTGCGGGAGCTGTGTTCTGTCCAGACGTTGTCCGACGGTGGTGGCCTTGGCTCCGTCGGCGAAGCGCACGCCGAACCGTAGCAGTTGGCCCGGCAACGGCCCGTCGGCCCTCACCCCGATGATCATATGAGGGAACACGGATAACTGGAGGGCCTGGAAGTCGTCGGGAGACAGAGCCTGTCGCCTCGTGACGATGTCCACGTTTATCAGGCAGCCAGTGCTGAATGCCTGGATCGTTGGCAAGGTAATGGCGACATTCGGGGTGCGGGCCAGCGCCAGTCGGCTGACCATCACCGCGCCCATCTCGTCCGCCGGCGGAGCGGACCAAGCAGGCAGTCCAGGCTTGCGTGGACGAGTTGATTCTTCCTGAGCCGGAGGGGGTTCGAAGAACACATTTTCACCATACGAAAATTCCTGCGGCCTGCGTCGTTCACAGCTCATAGAGATGGCGCCGTCGTCGTCCTGGGTAGGGGCTGCCGCACAATGAGCCCGCATCGCCGGGATGCGGGGTCTCAGTCCGCCTTCGACTGAGTACGTCGGGCGTAGGCGCGGGCGGCGCGGGCGCGGTCGCCGCAGCGGACGGAGCACCAGTGGCGGCGGCCGTGGCGCAGCAGGAAGCGGTTGCAGGAGGTGGAACCGCAGGCGGTGAGGCGGTCGGCGTCGGGGCCGGTGAGGAGGTCGGCCGTGTTGGCCGCAAGGGTCGCAAGAGCGCGGTCGAGGATCGCGTTGGTGGGGCACGGTGCCGCGCGGTAGGGGCCGTTCTTCTCGTCCCAGTACAGCAGGGCGGCCGTGGGGGCCCCGCTCAGCGCGTCGTTGACGGCGGACAGAGCCGCGGGCAAGGCGGGCAGCCCGGCGACACGGGCGGCGAACAAGGCCCTGACGTGTTCCCGCAACGAGCGTAGTTGCGTCGCGCACATGTCCTGCACCCCGGCATCGGCCGGAGCGAGGCCGCGTTCGGTGAGCCACCGATTCGTCGCCTCAGGGGTGCCGAGGAGATCGATGAACTGCCCTCCAGGCAGCGCGATGGCGCTGTTGACAAAGTCGAGGGCGAGGTAGGCCTCCGCCCCAGGCGCGGGCGGCAGCACAGACTCGGCGGTCGGGGACTCGCTCATGGCTCTCATGGTACGGCTTGCGCTCATCCGTGAGACACCGCTACCGTCCTTCACGGATAAACCACTTCCCATCCGTGAGGTTTCTCGATGCCTGACACCAGCACGTCCACTGAGCAGATCCCCGTCCGCGTTCTTGGCGGCCCGACCGCCCTTTTCGAGTACGGCGGCCTGCGATTCTTGACCGACCCGACCTTCGACGCTCCCGGCGATTACCACGTACCGGGCGGCAAGCTGACCAAGACGGCGCCCTCCTCCGCCGAACCGGCCGTCCTCGGCCGCATCGACGTGGTCCTGCTCTCCCACGACGAGCACCCCGACAACCTCGACAACTCCGGCCGAGCACTGCTCGCCGACGTCCCGCTCACCCTCACCACGCCGGGGGGCGGGCAGCGCCTGGGGAACGGGGCCAAGGGCCTGGCCGACTGGGAGTCGATCGAACTGGACCGCCCCGGCGGCGGCACGATCACTGTCACGGGCGTGCCCGCCGTCCACGGGCCCGGCGCACGCGAGGACGTCGAACCGATCACCGGCCAGGTCGTCGGATTCGTCCTGACCGGGGAGAGCCTGCCCACGGTCTACGTCAGCGGCGACAACGCCTCGCTCGACATGGTCAAGCAGATCGCCGAACGCTTCGGCCCGGTAGAGACCGCCATCCTCTTCGCCGGGGCTCCCCGCTTCCGCGTCCTCTTCGACGGCGCGCTCATCGTCCTCGACAGCGCCCAAACCGCCGAGGCTGCAAAGATCCTCGGCGCCCGCCGGGTGGTGCCTGTCCACTACGACAGTTGGGCCCACTTCACCGAGGGCCGTGACGAACTGGTGGCCGCTTTCACCGAAGCTGGACTGATCGACTGCCTGGACCTGGGCGTCCGGGGCTGACCGCGCAGCCCGGACGTCCGAACCGATGCCTCGGCAGGGCCGGTCAGCTCGCAGCCTTCAGCGGCTGGGCCCGCCACACCGTTGAGGGCGGTGCGCTGTCGCCGGGCCGCTGCGGCACCTCCGGCGAGGATCGCAACCGGCGGCCGCCGCGCCTGACTGGAGTCCCGGCCGCCCACCTCGTCGACGCCTTCCGAATCCGGCCTCGCGCCTGGGCTCGTCGGCCCGTGCGGCGTTCCTCCCTCGGGCCGTTCCTTCGTCTCTTGTCGACCTCACCTGTCGGAACCGCGCCGATGGCGCCGTCCGGCCGGGCCACGCCCATCGAATTCATGAGGACTCTCTCGTCGTGACTACCGTGCCTGCCCGGATCGAGGATCTCCCACGCATTCAGGCGCAGCGCCGTACCCTGATCGTCCTGGTCGCCGCTCAGGTACTCAGCGGTGCCGGACTGGCGGCCGGTGTGACCGTCGGTGCCCTGCTCGCGCAGGACATGCTCAGCTCCACCAGCCTTGCCGGTCTGCCCAGCGCCCTGGGCACCGCCGGCTCCGCGCTGGCGGCCTTCGCCGTCGGGCGCGTCTCGCAAGCCCGCGGTCGCCGCCCTGGCCTTGCCGCCGGGTATCTGGCCGGTGCCGTGGGCAGCGCGGGCGTCATCGCTGCCGCCGTCGCCGGCAGTTCCGTCCTGCTGTTCCTCTCTCTGCTCGTCTACGGCGCCGGCATGGCCACCAATCTGCAGGCCCGCTATGCCGGGGCCGATCTGGCGGTCCCCGCGCGCCGCGCCCGGGCAGTGTCCACGGTGCTGGTCGCCACCACGGTGGGCGGCGTGGTGGGCCCCAACCTCGCCGCACCCACCGGCGACCTTGCTCTCACCCTCGGCATCCCCTACCTGGCCGGGCCGTTCCTTCTCGCCGGCATCGCCTACGCGCTGGCCGCCTTGGTCCTGGCCGTCTGGCTGCGTCCCGACCCGCTGCTGCTGGCCCGTGCCCTGGAGGCCGAACGCACCGCCGTGGCGTACGCGCAGCCAGGCGATACCAGCGGCCTTCTGCCAACGGCGGTCGAAAGCCACCGCGTCAGCGTGCTCGCCGGTGCGCTGGTCATGGTGCTCACCCAACTGGTCATGGTCGCGATCATGACCATGACACCCGTCCACATGCACGACCACGGCCACGGCACCGCCGCTTCCGGCCTCGTCATCGCCATCCACATCGGCGCGATGTACCTGCCGTCGCCCCTGACCGGCTGGCTCGTCGACCGCTACGGACCCCTCACGATCGCCATCGCCTCCGCGCTGGCCCTGCTGGCCGCCGGAATCGTTGCCGCCAACGCCCCCGACGACTCCGTCGTCTCGCTCTCGGCGGCCCTCGCGCTGCTGGGCCTGGGGTGGAACCTCGGCCTCGTCACCGGCACCGCGATCATCACCGACGCCGTCCCGCTGGCCACCCGCGCCAAGACCCAGGGCCTGGTCGACGTCTCCGTCGCCATCGCCGGCGCCACCGGCGGCATGGCCTCGGGTCTCGTCGTCGCCGGAGCCGGCTACCCCCTTCTGGCCGTCGGCGGCGGCATCCTGGCGCTCGCCATCGTGCCGGCGGTCGCCGCAGCACGCAGCCGGTGAGCGCCGGCCCAACCCACTTCCGGCAGAACGGTACGCCGGTCTCGGAACGGCACGCGTTTGCAAGGACAGCGACGCGCTGCTGCCGTCCGGGGGCGGATACGCCGAGCGGGCCGTGGCCGACCTGGCCACCACCGTGGCGGTTCCGCAGGCGTTGCCGATGAGCCAGGCGGCCGCGTTGTTGCAGGTGGGCCCGGCGGCGTTCAGCCTGATCGAGGCGGCGGAGCTGGAGCTGGGCCAGCGGGTCCTGGTCACCGGGGCCGGCGGGGCGCTCGGGCTCGCGCTGGTGGAGCTGGCCGCCAGGGCCGGGGCCCACGTGGTGGGATCGGCGCACGGCGCCGCCAAGCGCGAACGCGCGCTGGAACTGGGCGCGGCACAGGCCGTGGACTACCCCGACGTCGTCGCGGGTGACGCCTTCGACGTGGTCTTCGACGGGGTCGGCGGGCAGGTGGGGGCCGACGCGTTCGCGATCGGCTCAGCGGGAACGGCCACTATCTCGGCAAGATCGTGGTGAATACGGAACCAGACCTTCCGCGATAGCGGGCGCGCTGGGAGCATGCCGGAAAGCGTGGCGTACCCGCTCAAGCAGCCCTCTGGCGTCCTCGCCGGACGGGCGAGGTCAGGAGGCGCGGCGTACACGGTCGCGAAGCAACACCGCGGAGAGCCCCGCCGCCACCGTCAGGACCACGGCGGCGATGGCCAGAATGACGGTGAACCCGTGGTCGAAGGCGATTCTGGCCGTCTGGAGGAGGGCGGCGCCGGTGGCGTGATCCAGCCGCGCGGCGACCGCGATGGCCGCGCCGAGCGATTCGCGCGCCACGGTGTCGTCCTGAGGGCGGAGCCCGGGCACGGCCGGCAGGGCCGTCCGGTAGATGGACGCGAGGACGGTTCCCAGAACGGCGACGCCGAGCCCGGCCCCGAGCTCGAACGACGTCTCCTGGATCGCGGCGGCCTCCCCTGCTCGTTCCGGGCGCGCCGCCGACATGATGATGTGAGCGCCGAGCGTCATCACGACACCGGCCCCCACACCCGCCGCGATCAGCGCGGTGAGCGCGTCCGCACCCACCACCGCCAGGACGGCGAGCGCCGCGGCGAACGCCCCCAAAGACACCGTCACGGATGCCCGGAGTCCCAGCCGCCCCGCCACCCAAGGCGCTCCCGTCGCCCCGACCGCGTTGGCCGCCGCCAGCGGCATGAGCACCAGTCCGGCACTCACGGGCGAACGGCCCTCGACGAGTTGGAGCCACTGCGTCAGAAAGAACAACAGTGCGGTATAGCTCCCGAAACAGCACAGTACGCCGAAGACCGCGACGCTGAAGCGGCGATCAGCGAACAACGACAGGTCGAGCAACGGCCGGCTCACCCGCAGTTGCCGCGCGACGAACGCCCCCAGCAGCACGAGCCCCGTACCCCCCAGGACGATCGTCATCACGGCCCCCTCGCCGCCCAGCCGCTTGAGCGCGAAGACGACCATCGCCAGGCCGGCGGCGGAGAGGACGGCGCCCCACAGATCCCATCGACGCCGCACGGGGTCCCTGGACTCGGGGATCAACCGCCGGCCACCGATCAGGACGAGGGCGACCACCGGCACGTTGACCAGGAACACCGCTCCCCACCACCACCGCTCCACCAAGACGCCGCCGACGACGGGACCGATCGTGGCACCCACGCTGTGGGCGGCCGTCCACAGCCCGAGCGCCACCGCGCGCTCACGTTCGTCCGGGAACACCGACCTGATGACAGCCACCGTGGACGACATGATCATGGCCGCACCCACGCCGAGCAGCATCCGGGCGCCGATGAGCTGCACCGCCGTACTGGAGAGTGCCGCGGCGGCCGAGGCCCCGCCGAAGACGGCGAAGCCCGCCGACAACACTCGCCGCCGCCCCAGGCGGTCTCCCATCGTCCCGAAGGTGACCAGCAGCGCCGCCACGGTGAGCGAATAGACGTCCACGATCCACAGCAGCTCCGCGGCGTCCGGCATCAGGTCCCGGGTGATTCCGGGTACGGCGACGTGCAGCACGGTGAGGTCGATACCGACGAGCAACAGGCTCGTGCAGAGCACGGCCAGCACCGCCCATCTGCGGGGATGGCCGCGGGCGGGTTCGGCGGCACGCGGATCGGCGCTTTCGTCGAGGGACATGCCATCAGCTTCGTCACCTGGCTGCCGAAGCGGCAAGTACGGTCATTTTTGTGCTGTAGTGTCAATCTGTATACCTATGGAGGTAACCGACGTGCGCAGCGACCTCGATCAGCTACCGGAGCACTGCACCGTCGAGGTGGCCATGGAGATGCTCGGCGGTCGCTGGAAGCTGGCGATCGTCCGCAAACTCCTCGACAGGACGCACCGCTTCGGCGAACTGATGCGCGCCATGCACGGGATCACGCAGCGGATGCTGACCAGGCAACTCCGCGAGTTGGAGGCCGACGGACTGGTCGCTCGTACGGCCTACCGCGAGGTGCCGCCCAGGGTCGAGTATTCGCTGACCGCCACGGGCAGGAGCCTGGAGAAGATCGTCCTGCTGCTCGACGAGTGGGGCGAGTGGTATCTCACCTCGCACCGTTCCCAGGAAGAGACGACGAACCTCGCGGGGCGCGCGTAGTCCCGCCGGGTCCCCGGCATACAGGGCCGGAAGCCCTTGTCAAAGGTGATCACGGCCGGACAGCGGGGCGGCTCCCCGCTGGGCGGTTCAGCTCACTGGTCCGCCGGCGACGTAGATGACCTGTCCAGAGACGAACCCCGCTTCCGGGCTGACCAGGTAGGAAGCGGTGTGTGCGATGTCCTCCGGCTGCCCGACCCGACCTACCGGAATGGACTCGGCCGCCTTGCGCTGGAACTCCTCGAACTCCAGGCCGAGCCGCTGCGCCGAGGCCCTGGTCATATCGCTCACGACGAAGCCCGGCGCGATGGCGTTGGCCGTGACGCCGTACCGTCCGAGCTGGATGGCCAGCGACTTGGTGAAGCCGATCAGCCCGGCCTTCGCGCTGGCGTAGTCAACCCGGGCAGCGTCTCCCGCGGCGGAGATGCTCGACATGGTGACGATGCGTCCCCACCCGGCCTCCATCATGTACGGGGCAACCGCGCGGGTGAGAAAGAAGGGGCCGCGCAGGTTGACTCCCAAGACCATGTCCCACTGCTCGGTGGTCATTTCCACCAGATCTGCGCGCGGGCCGACGCCGGCGTTGTTGACGAGCACCGTCGGCGGCCCCAACTCGGAAACCACCCTCGCGACGGCCTCGCCGACCATGCCTGCGTCGGCGACATCGGCCGCCAGCGCCAGAGCGGCCCCGCCCTGGCTCCTGATCGCCTCGACGGTTCCTGCGCAGTCCGCCTCGTCCAAATCGATGACCGCCACCGCCAGGCCGTCCCGCGCCAGTCGCTTGGCCACCGCGGCGCCGATGCCACGAGCCGCCCCGGTCACCATCGCCGTTCTCTTCGCAGAGGAAGAAGCTGTATGTGTCACGTGACGAAGTCCATGCCATTCACGCCCGGCGGACAATTGATGAAGCGCCTGACTTAATGATCAGATTCAAGCTCGGTGACCCCATGGGTCCGCGGGCCGTGGCCAGGAGGTCGTAGCCGGACAGCCCGGCGCGCCGAGCACCGCCGCGCCGGGCACGTCGGATCAGGGCACGATCACGTGGAACGGCAGGTCGGCTCCGGCGCCGTCGTTGCCGCCGGCCACGAAAACGTGGCGTTCGGCGCTGCCGCAGTCGGTGGTGTTGGCGTTGACGAACACGGTGGAGTTCCAGGGTGCGCCCCAGCGCTTGGTGGCGACCGGCACACTGCGCGAGGCGTCGTAGTCGGAGTCGAGCTCGATGCAGTATCGGCCGGTCGCGAGCTTGCGGACGCCGGTGACGCCCTTCGAGCGGACCACGCTGCCGTCGGCGTTGACGACGGCGGCGGCACGGACGCCCGGGCCCTGGGCGCCGCCAAGCGCCGCATACGCGGCGACCGCGCCGCCTATGCTGACGACGCCCGCCATGACGCCGGCCAATGCCACAGTAGTGATCTTGGGCATGCGAATGTCTCCCAATCGCACTAGGGGGAAGGCCCGGGAGGGGTCCGTCCAGACATGTCTCCGAACCGGAGTAGTTACTGAACGTAGTGATCAACTACTCTGTGTCGCTATAGCGGGAAGGTAAGGTCGCCATCCCTGCTGCACTCCCCGGCAGTCCACGGGCACAGGGAGGCCCGGCGGAGAGCACCTGCGCCGCCGCGGGATCAAGCGGCTCTGATCAGCTCTGGAAAACGTCCCAGGACCACGCGTGGTGGTTCCCACCCGACCACAGGGGAGCGAGCGCACGAGCGCCCGCTCCCCTGCTCGCCTACCTCGGCACCGCTCCTGCGCTGACCGACGACCTGCCCCGGTCAGGGATGGTTCATCATGACGAGATACACCGATCTGGTCTTCTGATCCATGCCGAACGTGGCGCATTTGCCGCCTTCGGCACTCGGCTCGACCCGCACGCTCCACTCGTGCAGGCCCTTTGCCGTGAGGACGCTCCGCACCACGGAGACCGCCTCCTCCTTGGGCACGCACCTGGTGCTGAGCCGCGCGATCAGCTCATCGCGTACGGCGCGGACGCCGATCGCCTCGGCCCGTTCGGCGGGACCCACGTCGCGGCTGGAACGCAGCCCCAGTGCCGCACAGGTTTCCTCCCCACCGGGGAAGACTCCGACGGGTCCCCCATCGGTCAGGCAGCTCACCAGGGGAGGCGCCTGGCTGACGCCTTCCACCATGGCTCCCTCCCGCCACAGGTCGGCGCACGTCTCCACGGGATCCTCATCGCGGCTGCTGACGACAGCGGTGTCGCCCCGGAGGCTGGCGGTGCTGTAGCAGGCGACGCTTTCTGTGGTGGCCGCGCCGCCGCCGTCCCAGACCTGGCCGGCCACGGCGGCTCCCCCCGCCGCGACGGTCACCACGCCGGTCAGCGCGACCAGCCAGCCCGCGCGCCGGGAGAGGCGACGCCGGGGCCGGGAGATCTCGGCCACGAGATGCTCCCGCAGGGCAGGTCGACGAGCCGCCGGGAGATCCCGGTCGGGCCAGGGTGGTAGTGTCATGTCTCCTCCTCTGACAGCGGCAGCGTCATCCAACGCTCCCCCATGCTTCGGCCTCACCCTGTTCGTGGCCGTGGGCGACCTCGAGTTCCCGGAGCCTGCGGCGGGCCCGGGAGAGCCGCGATCGCACCGTCCCCACCGGGATGCCGAGGGCGAGCGCGGCCTCGGCGTAGCCGAGCCCGTCTCCCACGCACAACGCGATCACGTCCTGGTCCGACCGGGGCAGTTGGTTGACCAGGGCCAGGATGCGACGCATCGTCCGCTCGTCGTCCAGCCGTCCGGCGACGTCGTCGGCGTGGTCGGGCTCCGCGGTCTGGGCCGGGAGCCGGTCCAGCGCGCCCCGGTGGCGGCGGCGTGACCTGTGCTGGTTGCGTACGACGTTGTTGGCCACCCCGAGCAGCCAGGGCAGCGCGGATTCCCTCTCCAGGCGGATGGACCCACGGCGGCGCCAGGCTTCCAGGAACACCACTGACGTCAGGTCTTCCGCGGTGGCCCAGTCGGCGGTCCGGTGGAAGCAGTGGTTGTACACGGCTTGGGAATGGCGGTCGAACAGCAGACCGAACGCTTCCGCGGTCTGCTGATCCCATAGGGCGGCGTCGCTCGGCTCAGGGCCGGGTGGTTGGTGGGTCACATCCCATCTGTGTCCGTCCGCCGCGGCGAGTTCCGGCGTTCCGGGCTCCGCTTGCGCTCGATGAGTCGGCCGTCGCGACGGTCCCCACGGTCGGCGCCGACGGCCTGGGCTGACGCGTGTCCGAAGTCGGGCGAGGCCGGAACTCCCGATCCCACCCGCGTACGATCACAGCCGGTTCTCTCCACCGATCCCTGACTGCCGTGAAAGTTTCCGGCTCCGGTAGCCGGATCGAATCCTGCGCGCGTCATCCTGGGAGGATGTCTATGCGTACGCTGCCCGCAATGCTGGTGCTGGTCGTGTTGTCCGGTTGCGGCTCCGGCTCGGCGCTGAGCCAAACGGTGATCGACCAGGCTGCCCGGCAGGGCGTGGCGCCTGACCTGATGTACGTGGTGGACCTGCCCGGATACGAGCTGGCCGAGCAGTCGGCCGGGGCGGTGGGCGAGGAAGGCTTCGGTGCCGTCTACACCGCGCCCGGCGGCCAGCAGGTGGAGCTGCGGGTCGATCGGGGACCGTACAAGTGCGTCGGCACCTGTGAGCGGGACGGCGACGGCTGGTACACCGAGCATGAAGGGCGGCAGGAGTACGTCGCGGTGCGCGCCAGTCACTACGTGCGGTTGACCAGCCAGGCCGAGCAGGTCGAGCGGGCCGTGCTGAAGCAGGCGGCGGAGGGCGCCCGGCCGGCCGTCGGCGACGGGACGCCTTCCCCGCCGCCGAGCCCGGTCGAGCGCGGCGACCTGCCCGAGAACGGCGACGGCGCCCCGATCCAGCCCACCGGCCCCGGCGGCTGAGACCACGCGCGCCGCCGCAGATCCCGGCAGGTCACCAGTCGGCACGCGGCCACGCCTTTTCAGAGCAGTTCCGTCTGGGCGGCGTCGGGAGGCTCGGGCGGCCTCACAGCCGGGATCTCAGCACGTCGACCTCGCAGCCTGGCGCGGACGGGTCGAAGCCGTGCTCGACCAGCCAGCGGACCGCCAGCAGGCTTCGCAACGACCACCAGGCGCGGATCACGTCGAGGTCCACGTCGGTGCCGTAGCCGGCGACGACGTCGCCAAGGTGTGCCTCGTGTCCGAGCGTCAAGACGGCGAGGTCGAACAGGGCATCGCCCTGGCTCGCCTCGGTCCAGTCGATCACGCCGGTGATCTTGTCACCGTCGATGAACACGTGGGCGATCTGCAGGTCGCCGTGCGTGAACACCGGTGTCCACGGCCGCAGCGCAGCCTCGGCAATTTGGCGGTTGCGCGTGACCAGGTCGGCGGGAAGGACGTCGTTCGCGATGAGCCACTCGCATTCGCTGTCGAGGTGCGCTGCCAACTCGTCGAGACTTGGACCAGGCCATGGCGGCAGCGGTGCGTCGTGCAGCATCCGTACGGCGGCACCCGCCGCGGCCCACGCCGCCGACGACGCGGTCGACGGTTCGCCGAGGCGGCCGAGTGGCGCCCCTGGGAGGGCGGCGAGCGCGAGCACCGGCGGCTTCCGCCACAGGACCTCCGGAGTCGGGATCGGTGCCATGGCCATCGCCTCGACCTCGACGTCGGTGCGCGTCTGATCAGCGTCGATCTTCAGGAACACGTCGCCGACGCGCAGCGTCGCGCAATCATGATGGGCAACAACAACCTTGACATCCTTCATGTCGGCCATTGTGGCGGGATGACCACCGACGTCACCACCAGTTAATCGCCTGCCCGGCTGCCCGGCTGACCGCGTCCCGGCACTCCGCTCTCACTCACGACGCCGAGTGCTGCGCCTCCACCCCGATGCCGCCGGCCCGCTCCCCTATCTCGGTCGCACCCCGACAACGCCATGTCCCGACCCGCGCGGCCCGAACGTGCACCCCGCCACCGCTCACGGCTTCAGGTTGAGCCTCTTCCTCGACGCGCCCGGGAACACGACGACCAGGTGCTGCTCCTCCCCCGCATCGTCGACCCGCATGTAGACACGGAGCCGGTAGCGGCCCTTCCCCGCGATCGCCAGGTTCGGCATCGGGGCACCCGCGCCCACCTCTCCGCCCTCACCCATCTCCGGCACGGTGAGCCGGCCGCTGCGGCTGACGATCGACACCTCGTTGACCTGATACCACCCGGCCGTCCGCTGTGGCGGCGCGGTGCGGAAGGCCTTCACTGTCAGGCACAGGTCGACGACGTCTCCGAGGTGCCCGATGAGCGCCGCGCTGCCGGCCACCCCGATTTGGGTGCTGTCGTCGTAGATCCTGTCCATCGCCTGCTCGGCCGCCTTGTCGGCCGCTTCGTCCTCGGGGTCGTGGACCAGATAGCCGGGATCGCCGTCGACGAACAGGAAGTAATTCGCCGTGGCCTGGACGACACCCTTCGTGCGGGGCCATGGGTCGCGGCACTTCGCGTTCTTCTCGGCGATGTAGGCGGCGTTCGCCGCCTCCGTCTCCGCGGTCGACCGCAGCAGCTCGGGATGGGTGGTGCCGATGATCTGCGGGCACACGTAGACGAGGTCCCACGGGTCCGCGCCCCAGGCGGGCCGCGCGCTCCCGGCCCGCGTCAGAATCGCCTCCTGCTCGTCTCGGCCCTCCGTACGGCACAGCGCCCGTCCGTACGCGAGGATCGCCTGGTCCGACAGGCTGTCCGGGAACATGGGCGGGACTCCGCCCTCTGTGCTCCGCGCCCGGCACAGGAACGCCGCGTCGCGTTCCGCAGGTTTCAGGTCGCCGAAGCTGTGGCGTTCATAGCAGTCCATCGACCAGCCGG
This sequence comes from Nonomuraea antimicrobica, assembly GCF_039536965.1. Taxonomy (NCBI): domain Bacteria; kingdom Bacillati; phylum Actinomycetota; class Actinomycetes; order Streptosporangiales; family Streptosporangiaceae; genus Nonomuraea; species Nonomuraea antimicrobica. The sequence goes on from NZ_BAAAZP010000178.1 coordinate 22,501, forward strand.
TGTAGGTGAGGCGCGCGTGCTGCTCCGGGTGGACCAGTGCGATGATCGGCAGTACGGTTACGGCCGCCACCGCGACGCGGATCACGGGACGCCGCGCGGGCGGAAGGTCCGCCGGGCGGTCCTGAGTGGGCAGTTCACGGGCGGTCGCCGCGATCCACACGGTGCTGACGAGCCCCACCGCGTCCATCATGACCAGCATCGCCAGATAGCCGCCGGGGATCCTTCCGAAGAGAGCGTTGAGCGGGATCAACAGCGCGTAGACGCCCGCCGACAACCACCCGGCAACCAGCGTGCCGCGGCTCCACCGGCCGTCGCGCCGCTGCCCGACGACCGTGAAGATGGTCGCCGCCACTCCGGCCGGTATCAAGCCCAGTTCGACGACGCCGCCCGGCCCAAGCTCTGGGAGGTCGAGTTCGTCGAGCAGCACGTTGGCCGTCCCGGCCAACTCGACCGCGAACATCGCTCCGGCCGCCGCGCGCAGCATGCGGGACCGCCAGCGGATGACGAGCAGGTAGAGGACGTCAATCGCGGTCCACAGCGCGAGCCGGAATGCCGAGTCGACCGCGTCGGGGAGCAGCGCGATCGGGTACCAGAGCACGAGGCTGTCCGCCACCGCCAGATACAGCAGCCGGCGCAGCGCCTTCGCCCGGCGGTCCAGCGGTCCCGGCGCGGGGGCACGCACGATCAGCCACAGGAGCGCGGCCTTCACCGGGGCGGCCACGAGCAGCGCCACAATCGTCGGGGTGTCAAACCCGCCGCTCATGTGGGACTCCGCATAGGCCGGCGGCGACCATTCGACGGCCACCCAGAGCCAGGCGTCACCGAACACCAGGCCCGCGGCCGCCGCCGCAAGAACCAGACCTACTACTCCAATCCTGATAATCCGCCAGAAATCATCCGAGAGCACGGGACGCGATCTTAGCGCGGCACCGCGGTTCGCCACGCGACTCGACGACAAGCGCCGTCCAGAGCTTTCCTAGCCTCAGGTCGGAGCCACACATATCACCACGAAAGAGGTCATAAACTTGCCGACCGATCTGGCGAAGCTCAAAAGTCTTTCAGGAGTGCCGGCAAACCTTTCGAGCGCGACCAACATCGGCGCAACACTGCTCGCCACCGCGGCCTTCCCGCTGGCCGGCCGCGTCCTCTTCGGCGTCCGGGCGCGTCGCGCGACGGCGGCAAGCCGGAGTCTGCGACCGGCTGCACCAATCAATGCACGGCCACGCCGCCGGCGTGCTCGATGGTGAAGCGGATCGCTACGCGTCCTTCGGCATGGATGTTCGCCAGGAACGTCTCCCAGTCGGGCTATTCGTCGCTGAGCGCGCCGTGCAGGTTCTTGAGAGCCTCAGCATCCAGTCCTACGTCCGGCGGGAGAATCTCTGCAGGCCCCTCGACCTGAATCCATGGCCCGAAGAATCGGTCTGTGAAGACGCACACCGAACCGCGTGGGTCTCGCCGCAGGTTACGGGTCTTGGCTCGCGTTTCCGTCGTACTCAACACAACGCGACCGCTACCGTCGAGTGCCACGATCACGGGTGAGAGCTGGGGGCTTCCGTCTTTGCGCCGGGTATTGAGAACCGCGTGATGGTGGTTGCGGAGGAATTTCTGGGCCTGTTCGACTTTCATGGACTTTCTCCTGATTCAGATCGCGTCTGGGCCGTCGCCGGTGATCGGGGCGCGCAGGGGTTCGCCAAGGCGTGCGGTGCCGATGTGGCGCAGCCGTACCAGGTCGGGATGGGCGGCGACTGGTGGGAACGCGGCACAGCGGGGGACCCGGCTCATGTGCTCCTCGATGTTCATAACGGGATTACTGTAATAATGAGATTATGAGAGTAACAAGGGTGGAGGCCAAGGAGCGGAACCGGCGGGCGCTACTGGACGCCGCCCGCCGGATCGTGGCCAGAGACGGCCATCGTGCCAAGCTGGAGGAGATCACCGAGCAGGCCGGGCTGACCACCGGTGCCGTCTACTCGCTGTTCGGCAGCAAGAACGGCCTGCTGATCGCCCTGGTCACCGACTACCTCGGCCCGCACTACGACGGCATCAAACAGGTCGTCTCCCCCGGTCTCGATCTGGTCGAGGCTGTGGAGGTCTTCGCCCGCCACTATCACCGCCTGTGCGATGACCCCGAAGCACTGCGCCACCTGTCGTTCGAGATCAGCCTGCAGGACCTGGCCCTGCGCGACACCGAGCTACGGCCCAAGCTCGCCGCCTCCGTCCGGGCGCACGAGGAACGTCTGACCGCGCTGCTGTCCGACAGACTCCACCACGGGAACGCACTCACACCGCGCCAGTCGCGACGCCTGGCCACGGCGCTGCGCGCGCTCCTGGTCGGCCTTAGCCAGGGTGTCGTCCTCGGCCTCGCCGACGCCGCCCCCGAGCAGTATTTCGCCGCCACCGCCCGCGCGCTGATCACCCCGGACGTGCTCGGACCGCCCTGACTTCCCTACCCGAAGCGCAGACAGCGATCCGACTCGGGCTGAGGAATCGACTGCCATGGGGAATGGATCCAGGACGCCACCGTCTACGCAGCCGTTCAGGTCAGCGTTGGAGCTCGACCGACGAGGATGTCCGCGCGGGCTACTTGCACCTGGCGGGCCTTGCGGACGGCGTACCGCAGCGCCGGGCGCAGCGTCGCGTGCACCGTCAGCACGTCCTCGACCGCGGTCCCGATGCCGTCCGCGGTCAGCCCGAACCGATAGCCGAGCCGCACTCCGCCAGGGCTGTCCACCTCGCCCTCGACGCCCTCCTCGGTGGCGCGTAACGTCACCTCGATCAGGTTGTCGTACTTCACCAAGCCGAAGAAGCGGAACCGCTCCACGGCCACGAACCGCACGTTGCCGGGCTCCCTGCGCACGTCGCGTACGGCCACCACGAGGGGCGACAGGCCGACGTAGTTCGACGGCTCGCTGAGGTGCGCGAGCACCACGGGCGGCGGGGCAGGGACGTGAAAAGCGTGGCGGAGCACGGTGCCCGGCATCGTTCACCTCACAGTCGTCGATGGACTGCAACCGAGTATGACGCCGTGCCCGCCCAGTCCCTGCTCGACAGCGCCGTCGGTCTCGCGCCGACGCTGGTACCTGTCCTGTTGCGCCTGGTCGTCGGAGCCGCCGGGCTCGATCCCGTTTCCGGCCGGAGGGTGCTCTACCTGGGCCGGACCTCGACGGGGCGGCCGGCGCCCGTCAAGACGCTGCACGCTCACCTGACGCGGCGACGCCGAGGCCCAAGGACACCTCCTGCGCGAGGCCGAGATCGCCCGGCGGGTGGCGGCGTTCTGCACCGCGCGCGTGCTGGACGCGGGCATCGCGGACGGGCAGCCGTACGTAGTCAGCGAGTACGAACGAGGCCCGTCCCTGGGCGCGCTCGTGGCCGGGGACGGGCCGCGCGCCGGCGGCGGCCTGGTGGGCACCCCGGCCTACCTGTCGCCCGAGTTACTCGACGGCGACCGGGCCAGTGCGGCCTCGGACGTGTTCGCCTGGGCCGCGACCATCGTGTACGCCGCCACCGGCCACCGGGCCTTCCCCGGCACGGTCACCGCGGTGGCCCTGAATGCGATCATGACCGCGAACCCGACCTGACCGGCGCGCCCGGCCGCCTCCGCCCGCTGCTGGCCACCTGCCTGGCCAAGAACCCCGCCTCCCGGCCCACCGTCGCCGACCTGCTGACCGCCCTCGCCCATGAGCGACCCCTGCCCGGCCCCCGGGCGGCCGTGGATCGCCGCCGCCTGGTGCGGGCGCCGGCGGCGGGGGCGGCCGGATCCGGGTATGGAGCCTCGGACCGCCGTATCCGTCCGGCTGAGCGAGAACGGGCGCGGCAGCCGACGCCAGCTGACATGCCGTGTCTCGACGATCGCCCCTCGTCCCCGACCGGCCCCCGTCCTACCTGGAGGAACAGCTCCTCACGCGCGTCGAGAAGGGCAGGTGGCCTCCCAAGCCGCCTCGATCATCTGGAAGATCTCGTCCACCGCGGCCTCCGGATCGGCTGCCTCACGGGCCAGCGAATAGGCGTCGATCACGAACCTCGCGATCGTCCGGCTCGCCGTTGCGGTCTGTGACAGTTCGGGATCGCCGGCGATGGCCGTTGCCAGCGTCTCCGCGTGGCGCAGCCTCATCGACTCCTCGTACTTCCGCAGGGCGGGTGATTCGTCGATCATGCGCCAGATCGGGGCGACGCTGTCCGCTGTGCAATGTCGTACCAGGGCCCGGATCTCGTGATGTAGCGCAGGAATGAGCGGCTCGTGCGGCACCCGGCCGGTGAGTCTCTTGCGGGCGTTCAACGGCCCGCACCGGGCGGAACGCGGTCGGCCGCCCGCCACGGGTCAGCCGTGGGCTCGTCGTTCGAGGAGTTCGGGGGCCAGCAGGGTGACCGTGCCGCGGGTCACCGTCAGCAGGCCGTCGCGCCGTAGCCGCGAGAGCGCCCGGTTGAGGGTGACCCGGGTGACGCCGAGCAGCGCGGCCAGTTCCTCCTGGCCTCCCGGCAGCGTGACGACACCGTGTTCGGCGGCCTCCCCCAGCAACCAGGACGCCAGCCGCGCCTCGGCGGGCAGGGTCGCGGCGGCCACGAACCGCTCCTGGCTGGCGCGCGCCTGACCGGCGAGCACCCGCAGCACATGCCGCCGTACGGACGCCGCGTCGTCGACCAGGCCGAGGAAGCGGTCGCGGCGCAGGTTTCGTACCGCGCACGGCGTGACCGCGGTGAGGGTGGCCGGATGCGCACCGCCGTCGATCAGGGCCACCTTGTCCAGCGCGCACGGGCCGTCCCACTCCCCGTGCCGGACGACCCGCCCGGCCCGCGTCGTCGCGGTGGCCGACACCCGGCCGCGCAGCAACAGCACCAGGTACGTCGCCGGATCCCCCGCCCGGCACAACACCTGCCCGACAGGATGCTCGCCCGGCCGGGAGACCTCCCACAGGACGCGCAACCGTTCGTCCGGCAGCCCGGCCAGCAGCGGCACACCGGACAGCGACCGCCAACCGGCCGTATCAGACGATACAGACCCGCTCACGCCACCGAACCTACCCTCGGCCCCATGTACGTCCTCGAACTGGCCTTCACCGCCACCCCCGAACGCCTCGCCGCCCGGCCCGCCCACCGCACGTTCCTCAACCGCCTGCACGAAGAGGGCCGCCTCGTCGCCGCGGGCCCATGGGCCGACGACACAGGGGCGCAGCTCGTCTTCGCCACCGACCGCGAGGGCGTGGACGCCATCCTCGCCACGGACCCCTACTACCGCACACCCGGCGTCCAGGTGGTGTCCGTACGCGAGTGGAACCCGGTCGTCGGCCCGCCGGCACACGCTGCCGATCGGCTGTCTCCCTGACGGGCGACCTTGTCTCGCGGCGAGCATGCTGCGCGCTGAGCCCGGTGATGGTTCAGGGGGTGAGGAGGGCGGGCAGGGTGCGGTGTCCGTTGGAGATGAAGGACTGCAGCGGCGCCAGCTCTTCCGGGTCGGCGGCCAGGGTCAGAGCGGGGTGGCGGTCGAACAGCGCGGGCAGCGCGATCGAGGCCTCCAGCCTGGCCAGGGGCGCGCCGAGGCAGTGGTGGACGCCGTAGCCGAAGGCCAGATGTTCTTTCGCCGCGCGGGTGACGTCGAACTGGTCGGCCTCCTGGCCGTGCACGTCCGGGTCGCGTCCGGCGGCCCCGTAGCAGGCGAGGATGGCGTCGCCCGCGCGCAGTGTGAGGCCGTCGCCGAGGTCGATGTCCTCGACGGCGAAGCGGAGCGGCAGGTTCGCGAGGGGCGCCTGGCTGCGCAGTGTCTCCTCGATGACGTCGTCCCAGGTGGCGCGGCCGTCGCGGACGAGGGCAAGCTGGTCGGGATGGGTGAGCATGGCGAAGATGGCGCTGTCGAGCAGGTTGACGGTGGTCTCGTGGCCTGCGCTCAGGAACAGCACCAGTGTGTCGACGAGTTCGTCCTCCGACAGGCGTGAATCGCCGTCGCGGACGGCGATCAGCGCCGAGGAGAGGTCGTCGCCGGGGTTGCCGCGCTTGTCGGCGATGAGGTTGCGGAGGATCTCCTGCAGGCGCGGGTAGGCGTCGGCGGTCTCCTCGGAGGCCTTTCCCGTGTGGAAGAACGCGTCCACGCAACGGCGTACCTCTTGGCGGGTGGCCTCGTCGTCGACGCCGAACAGCTCGCAGATCACCCTGATCGGCAGCGGGTAGGCGTAACGCTCGCGCAGGTCCACGGGCGTCCCGTCGGGTGTGTCGGACAGCTCGTCGAGCAGGTCCTGGGCGATCGCCTCGATGCGGGGCCGCAGCGCGGCTGTGCGCCGGACGGTGAAGGCGCTGGAGACGAGCCCGCGCAGCCGCCGGTGGTCCGGGCCGTAGGCGGTGAACATGTTGCGTACGGCCACCCAGGTGAACAAGGGCCAGTCAGGGGAGATCTCGCCTTTGATCCAGGCCGACCAGTGCTGGTAGGGGTCCTTGGACACGCGGGCGTCGGTCAGCAGGCGGCGGAGGAGCGGCTGCCCGGACACCGCCCAGGCTTGGACGCCGTCGGGCAGCTCGACCCGTGTGGCGGGCCCGAGGGCGCGGATGTGCTCGGCTTCCTGGTAGATGTCGCGGCCGGTGGGGTCGATGACGAAGGGGTGGGCGCCGGTGGGGCTGTCCATGCTCGTCTCCAGGGTCGCGTGGGCTGCGGGCCGTGGTGCTCTCGTTCCGTCTGTAATCGTTTCGCTCCGGACGGTGTCGTGCCCACTGTCGCGGCAGCTCCATGTCTGTACGAAGGCGGAACGGAACGTGATGGGCGACCAAGCCCGATCGTCCGGATCGAACGTCATCCACTGCGGATAATTGCCGTTGCCCGGATCTGGGCAGGTGCGCAGTTCGTACCAGCCTGCGCCGATACGGCAATTCCAGCCGGTTCGAGCCTGCCGGAACCGACCACGAGGAGGGGGCTGTCACGGCCCTTCCTCGACGCTGTCGCGGCGTTTGAGCGGACGAGTCAGCCGCGAGTCGGACGGCGAAGGGCCCCCGCGCCACATTGCTGGCATCGCAGCAGGCGGATCAGCCAGAAAGGGCCACCAGCGTGCAGATCAAGAGACTGGTCATCCTAGCCGCCGTAGCCGTCGCCACGCTCCTCACCGGCACGGCCATAGCCCACGCCCCGGGGGCCAACACGCCCTGGGGCGTCAACACCCCGTGGGGCTAGCGCTCCTTCGCAACGTCGCATCCGGGCCACACCGCCCAGCGAACGAACACGAACCGGGCGTGAGTGATTCCACGCCCGGTCGCCGTTGTGCCGGGAGGATGTCTGCTTCGCCGGGGTGCCCGCGCGATCGGTCCACACCCGCGAAGACCTCGGCGGCGTCCTCCGTCGCCAGCTCCGCCCGCCCGGTCTCGCAGAACTGGTCATTTCTGCGGACCACACGAGCTACATCCGGGTCCGCGCGTACGCTTGCAGCGCGTCGCGGACGAACGTCGCCCCCGCGGCGTCGTCGTACATGGCGGTGAAGCGGGGGTCGTCGACGTACATGTCCCCCAGGCATTTCACCATCTCGATCGAGCGCTCCCGGTCGCCCTCGGCCGTAGGGGTACCCGGGATCCGGCTCAGCCACTGGACGTGCCGGGCAGCCAGCGACTGGGCGTGTTCCGACGTCGGAGAAGCCCCGGTCTTCGCTGCGGCGACCCATGCTGCGACGAGGTCTTCGGTGGCCTGCTTCCAGGCCCGCTGCTGGTCAAGGCTCTTGCCGTGCCACCAGTCGTTGCTCACTCGGAACGCGCGCTCGCCCCAGCGTGAGATCACCTCGTCCTCGTAGCCGTCGTTGAACCCCGCCAACATGATGTCCATCCGCGGTTCCACCCCCGCCTGCAGGGCCTCGAGCGTGTGACGTACAGACCGGATCTGCCGTTCGATGCGGTCCCGTTCCTCTTCCAGTGCGGCGATGTGGGCACGGAGCCCGTCGCACGTGTCCACATCGTCGGCCAGGACCTCGGCGATGGCCGGCAAGCCCATGCCGAGCCGGCGCATGAGCAGGATCCGCTGTAGCCGGGCGACCGCGGTGGGGTTGTAGTAGCGGTACCCGTTCGCGCCGACTCGGGACGGGGCCAGGAGCCCGATGCGGTCGTAGTGACGCAGGGTGCGGCTGGTGATGCCGGCCCTCGCCGCGAGTTCCTGGATCGTCCACTCCATCGTTCCAGTGTTACCCGCGGCGGAGCGTGGTTGCGATGATCTCCGGGCTCTGGGCGTGCAGGGCCTGCGCCGCCGTCTGCCCGGTCGCCGCCAGGTAGGTGTCGACTAGCCGGTTTCCCGCGGCGTACCCGGCGCCCATCGGCAGCCCCACCGGGGTGACACCGAGGTGCTCGGCGCCGGGGTCGCCGTGCACCCAGGCGGTGAAGTTCTGCATGCCTGTCACGTCGAGCCCGGTGAGCACCTTGTCGAAGACCGCGTCGTCGTGCAGGTGCGGCACGCCGATGCGGGCGGGGCCGAGCTCGTCGCCGTAGAGCTGTCGGGCGAAGGCGTCGGCCAGGCCCTCGGAGACGACGTGCTCGCCGACCGTGACGGTCATCGGGTCCCACACGACCCCGCCCGGGCTGAACCTCAGGTTGTGGTGGAGTTCGTGCACGACGGTGGCCTCCAGCCGCTCCACGTTCTCGGGGAAGGGCCAGAACGTGATGGCGATGTTGCCCGAGATGCCGCCAAACCCGGTCACTCCTAGGCAGGGGCCCATGAAGTGCTTGTCAGCCGGATCGCCGAGGACGAACAGCACGGTGATGTCCGGGGCCTCCAGGTCCGGCGTCGCGTCCAGCAGCACGGCGAGCGCGTCGTCGAGCGCGCGTTGCATCCGCTCCCAGGCTCCGGCCGCCGCCAGGGTTTCGAGCGCGTCGAGGCAACGCTCCTCGTCGCGGTCGATGGGGAACCCGGACGTTTCGCGGTGTATGGCCACCAGGTCGACCTCGCCGGGGTGGTAGCGGTACATGCCGCTGTTGGGCTCCAGCATCGAACGCAGCAGGTCAACGCGGTCCGCGACCGGAGCCAGCAGGATTCGCCGCATGGCGGAGTAGGTGTCAAGAACGGTGATCGACATGGGCCCGATGCTAGAAGTTGACGCAGCGTCAAGGTCAAACCAACGGCGCTCCTCGCCGAGGTACGGCCGACATGCCGTCATCGAGGCGCGAGGCCGCCTCGGCGAGGTCCCGCCGCGCACGGTCCCGTCATGACCGGCGGCTCGCCGCTGCGATCGACTCACCCGACTCGGTCAGCCGCTGTTCGGGCGTGCGTACCTCCTCGGTCTTGCAGCCCGCGGTGAACCGGGCATCCTCGCCGTCGCCAACCGCGCGAGCGAGCCTCCTCAGAGGTCTGTCGGCGCGGCCCGACATGCGCAGCACCGCGACCGCGATGACCGGCGATCGCCAACCCGACCCGTCGCACGGAGCTACCTTGCCCGTGGTGACGTCCACCCGCGGGGCCGGACCGCGGGCAGGGCCGGGCGGGGCCGGACCGCGGGCAGGGCCGGGCGGGGCCGGACC